>CAYOTJ010000098.1:7117-9702 GCA_964406855.1 uncultured Saprospiraceae bacterium | reverse complement strand
CACTGATCCCATATTGGTGACTACGGCTGCCAACCTGAGGTTGAAGGCCGGGTTGTTGGCAAAGAGCAGCCGCTCGGCTTCATCCATGGGGAACAGCAGGTTGATGCGGGTGCGCAGCACGGCGAAGGCCAAAATCAGGCCTATGGCATTCAGGCCGTAAGCCAGGTAGCGGCCCCGCTCCAGCCAACGGTCTACGAAGGGAATATTGAGGTAAAAGATGGCGGCCATAGCGCCCATGTTGGCTAATCCGCGCAACAGGCTTAACTCAAAAGAATAAAAGCGGGCAAAGACGCCGGCGTGCATCAGCCAGACGACAACCCAAATGAGGATGTGGAGGGCCGGATTGGAGAAAGAAAACCTGCTCATTGTGTTCATTGCTTGCCATTGGGCTCAAAGGTAGCACGCAAGTGCAGGAAACAAGCTGGGATTTCAACGAATGGTGTGATTTGGGGTATAAATGGGAAAAAAATCTGCGTATCTTTGCAACAGGCTTCGACTCACAAGGGAGGAGGGGTTGTGATATGGGGCTGGGAAACCACAAATCTTATCGATATGTCAAAGAATACCTCAAGCTTCCTCTTTAGCCGCCAACTTTTAAAAGTGCACGGTTGTCAAATCCGCCAACTGTTTCACAAAATAGCCGTCATGAAAAAATCCACTTTTTTTATTTTAATCTCGATTTTGATGTTTTCTGAAACATTAGAAGCTCAAATAAAAATTTATCAAACAGCGAAAGGCACTAATGACAGGTTAAGCCAATTAGCCGATGTGTTTTTAGAAGAGTACGGCCAACCATCAGAGGGGCAACCGACTTTATTTATTGACCCTACTCATAAATTTCAGCAGTTTATCGGTATAGGAGGCGCATTAACAGATGCCAGCGCAGAGGTTTATGCAAAACTACCGGCCCCGCAGAAGCAAGAATTGTTAAGAGCTTACTTCGATAAAGAAAAGGGTATTGGGTATACCTTTGCAAGAACGAATATTGCAAGTTGTGATTTTTCGAGCGATATGTATGACTATGTGCAGGAGAATGACAAGGCGCTAAGAACGTTTAGTATTGCTCATGACATGTCTTACAAAATACCATTGATAAAAGATGCGATGGCGGCCATTGGCGCTGAATTTAAAATATTCGTGAGCCCATGGAGCCCGCCAAGCTGGATGAAAAGCAATAACAACCGCCTGCGTGGCGGCACTTTGCTCGAAGACTACAAACAGTCATGGGCAAATCATTTTATAAAATTCATACAGGCTTATGAAGCTGAGGGGATCCCAATTTGGGGGTTATCGGTACAAAACGAACCCATGGCGGTTCAAATTTGGGAATCATGCGTATTTACTGATAAGGAGGAGCGTGATTTTGTTAAAAATTATCTTGGCCCCACATTACACGAAAATGGTATGGGCGATAAGAAATTGATTATTTGGGACCACAATCGCGATTTGATTTACCAAAGGGCTTCCACTGTATTAAACGACCCTGAAGCGGCTAAATATGTTTGGGGGGTAGGCTTTCATTGGTACGAAACCTGGACGGGAAGCGATATGCAATTTGAGAACTTACAAAGAGTTAAAGAGTCCTTCCCTAATATTAACTTAGTTTTTACAGAAGGAACTGCGGAGCGATACTCAAAAGAGGCTGTTGACGACTGGAGGTTAGGCGAGTTATATGGTTATTCGATGGTAAATGATTTCAACCAGGGAACAGTTGCCTGGACGGACTGGAACATCCTGCTCGATGAAAACGGAGGCCCCAACCATGTAGGCAATTTTTGCTTCGCCCCGATTCATGGCGATGTTTCAACGGGTGAATTGATTTATACGAATAGCTATTATTACATTGGCCACTTCTCCAAATTTATAAAACCCGGTGCAAAAAGGATAAGTTGTTCTGCAAACCGTGATATTATCCAGGCCACTGCTTTTGAAAACCCGGACGGAACTGTAGTGGTTGTTGTTTTAAACAAAAGCGATGAAGACCTGGAATACAAATTATGGTTGGATGGGAAAGCTGCTACTATAACAAGCTTATCGCACTCCATTCAGACAATTGTTATGTAGTAAACTTCCTTTACTCCTTGTATATAAGTTGCGGCTGTGTTTCTATTGCCGGCGTCGGCAGGTTTTGTGTGTTGATCGCGAGTTTATCCGGGCCTGTATGCACAAAACCCGCCAATGCTCGACATGGCAAAATATACTCCGGGTGCATACTTCTTTCACTAATGTTTACGAAAAAAAAAGAGTTACGCTGATGCGTAACTCTTTTAAATTTCAGTGTCGGGGTGACAGGATTTGAACCTGCGACCACACGCCCCCCAGACGTGTGCGCTACCGGGCTGCGCTACACCCCGAATAAGTTGCTTCTTTCTCTAAAACAAGCCCCGTGAGAGGGGGTGGGTAATACTGGATTCGAACCAGTGACCTCCGCCCTGTCAAGGCGGCGCTCTAAACCAACTGAGCTAATTACCCGCAAGCTTCATAGCTTTTGGAAGCGGATGCAAAGATAAGGCGGCTGCCAATTTCTGGCAATAGTAGGCGCTATTTTTTTTCAATAAGGTTTATTGATTTTTAATAATTTGATT
>CAYOTJ010000098.1:0-7107 GCA_964406855.1 uncultured Saprospiraceae bacterium | reverse complement strand
TCATTAAATTACACATAAAAATAAACAAACTCAAACACAAATAAAGCGTTTTTGCGAAAATTCGCTAAAACAAAGCGCTACTTTCAGCGCTTTAAACTACCTTTATGCGCTAATTCTTTTCAACGCATACGGAATGGAAGCCTACATTATTAAAGGATACCGCTCGGCGGTAGGAAAAGCCAAGCGTGGCGGTTTTGCCAACTATCGTTCAGACGATCTGGCGGTAAACATCATTGAGCATTTGCTGGCGCAGACGCCGGAGTTAGACCCCCAACTTGTAGACGATGTAATTGTGGGATGTGCCAACCCTGAGGGCGAACAAGGGCTCCAGATCGGGCGGCAAATTTCCATGCGGGCTTTGGGCAAGACGGTACCGGGCTTTACCATCAACCGGTATTGCGCTTCGGGGCTTGAGGCCATCGCTATTGCCGTAGCCAAGATCAGGTCTGGTATGGGCGAGGTATTTGTGGCCGGCGGAGCCGAGAGCATGAGCGCCATCCCGATGACGGGCTACAAGCTGGCGCCCAGCTATCAGGTGGCCAGCACTACGCCCGACTACTTAGTGAGCATGGGGCTGACGGCCGAGGCCGTAGCGCGCAAATACAACATTAGCCGGGAAGCAGCCGACACTTTTGCGGCGCGCTCGCACAGCTTAGCCGCCGCCGCTATAGACGGGGGGCGTTTTACCGACGAGATTGTACCCATAACGGTTCCCGACGTTTTTGTCAAAGACGGCAAGCGGGTAGAAAGCGCCCATACGGTGGCTATGGACGAAGGCGTGCGGCGCGATACCAGCGTAGAAGGCTTAGCCGCCCTGCGCCCGGCCTTTGCCCAAGGCGGCGTAGTGACCGCCGGCAATTCATCGCAAACCTCCGACGGGGTAGCTTTTGTGCTGGTGGTGAGCGAAGACATCGTAAAGAAGCTCAATCTGGCGCCTGTGGCCCGCTTAGCGAGCTGTGCCGTAGGCGGCGTAGACCCGCTCTATATGGGCATTGGCCCTTGTGTGGCCATCCCTAAGGCGCTGCGTCAGGCCGGAATTACGCTCAACGACATTGATCTCATTGAGCTCAATGAGGCTTTTGCCGCCCAGGCATTGGCTGTTATTCAGGAAGCCGGCCTCAATCCGGATATTGTAAATGTCAATGGCGGCGCCATTGCATTGGGGCATCCCCTGGGTTGCACGGGCGCTAAGCTATCCATTCAGTTGTTCAATGAGTTGCGCCGCCGCAACGGCAAATACGGTATGGTAACCGCCTGTGTAGGCGGCGGCCAGGGTATAGCAGGGGTATATGAGTTGCTAAACTAAAGAGGCTTTAATCATGTGAACAAAAACCTCGGGCCGCGCGGCGGCCCGAGGTTTTTAAATGCCCGGAAACAAGGCATTTGGCGCCGGGTTGAAAATGGCGGCATCGGGCTCTTCATATCGCTTGCTCTAAAAGGTATTGTTTTTTTACTGCATCACCGGCCGCTTTCACTGCATGGCAGGTTGATGAGGCAACCTTTTGGCCGGCGCTGTGTTTGTTATGACATTTCCATGACAAAACCCGGCTTAAAGCCGGCCAGAAGCTCGCTATACTTATGAAACAACTTGGGCTGATTTGTATGCTGGCGTTGAGCGCCACCTTGTTTTCCCTTCATGCGCAGATGCCGGCTTTCCCTGGCGGCGGGCGCCCCCAGGGGCCCGTTATTACGGGGCGCATAACCGGAGTAATCACCGACTCGATAAGCCGGCAACCCGTAGAATTTGCTACCGTAGTGCTGTTAGATCCTACTCAGGACAAACAATTGGACGGCGTAGTAACCGAGGCCGACGGCAGCTTCAAACTACTGAATGTAAAAGCCGGGCGCTACCGGATAAGGGTATCTTTTTTGGGTTATAGCGACAAGGTGCTGGCCGATGTAAATACCACGCCTGAAAAACCCGACCGCGATCTGGGGCCCGTAATGCTGTCTCCTGCGGGCATCTCCCTGGAGCAGGTGACGGTGACGGGAGAGGCCGCTTTTGTGGAAAACCGCATCGATAAGTTAGTTTATAACGCTGAGAAGGATATAAGCAATGCCGGGGGCGACGCGGCCGATGTATTGCGTCGGGTGCCGCTGCTGTCGGTAGACTTAGACGGCAACGTATCGCTGCGCGGTTCCTCAAACATTCTGGTGCTGGTTAATGGGCGTCCCTCCACCATCTTTGCCGGCAGCATAGCCGATGCGCTGAAAACCATCCCGGCCGACCAGATCAAAAACGTGGAGGTCATCACCAGCCCTTCGGCTCGTTACGACGGAGAAGGCTCGGCGGGTATCATCAACATCGTCACCAAGCGAAAAACGGCAGAAGGCATCACGGGCTCTACCAATGTAAGCATAGGCACCCGCCAGAACAACGCTACTCTGAACCTCAACGGCATGAGAGGCCGTTTTGGGATGAACGGCAGTGCAAACGCCTTCTGGTCGTGGCGGCGCGAGGGCGAGCTGGAGTTTCTGCGCGAAGACTATAGTACTGCGCCCACGACGGTGTTTGTGCAGGAGGGCGCCAATGCTTCACAGGTATTGGGTTATAATGGTTCGCTGGGGGCTTTTTACGACTTCAACGCCTATAACGCCATCAATGCCAGCGTGCGCTTCAACGGCTTCGGCAACAAGCGGGACGGCCAACTCGACGGCCAATTGGGCGCATTGGGCGGCGCCCCCGATGTAGTATTTGAACGAAACAACGAAAACCGGTCGCTGCGCAACGGCTTCGACGCCGTACTCGACTACCGTCGTACCTTCCCCAACTCGGAACGCGAATTTACCGCGGCCTTGCAACTGAGCGGCGCGCGCAACAACGCCAACAATGAGGTTTTCCAAACGGGATCGCAGTTGTTGTACGAGCAGGACGTGCGCAATGAAAATGACGGCCTCAACCTGGAATACATTGGCCAGCTCGACTATGTGCATCCCTTCTCACCCACCATAAAGATGGAAGCCGGGGTGAAGAGCATCCTCCGCCGCATCGACAGCGATTACCAAACAGAGGTGCAGCCCACCGACAACGGAGGCTTTGTGCCTGTGCCCTTCCTCACCGATCTCTTTTTCTACAATCAGGATGTATACGCCGGCTACCTGTCGTTTAACCTCAAAATAGCCAAAAACTACGGTTTGCTGGCCGGCGCCCGCTACGAACACACTTCCATCAGCGGCAACTATGAATCGGCCGAGCAGCCCGCCTTCAGCCAGAACTACGACAATCTGCTGCCCAGCATTACCTTTAGCCGCTCCTTTAAAAACTTCCAAACGCTGAAGCTCAGCTACAGCCGCCGCATACAGCGGCCCAGTTTGTTCTACATCAACCCCTTTACGGAGATCAGCGACCCCAACAACGTGTCGGTGGGCAACCCCTACCTCAACCCCGAGCTGGTTGATCAATTGGAACTGAGTTTCAATACATTTGTGAAGGGCGTATCCCTCAATGCGGCCGTCTACTACCGCGAAACCAACGATCTTATTGAAAATTTCCTAACCATCAACCCTGAAACACAGATATCGCAAACGAGCTTCCTCAACATTGCCCGCGACCGCTCATTGGGTTTCAATGGCTTCGCCTCGGCTACCCTCAAAAAGGTTTTCACCATCCGGGCAGGCTTTAATGTATTCAACTACAATGCCGAATCAACGATAGATACCATCGACCTAAGCCGCGACGCCATAATATGGAATGGCAATGTGAGTCTCAACTGGAAGTTGCCCAAGGAATGGCAGGTAGAAACCTTTGCCTTCTTCCGCTCGCCCAGGCAAACCCTGCAAGGCATCAACCCGTCCTTCTGGCTCATCAGCTTTGGCATTCGCAAGGATTTCAACAAGCGCTTCAGCCTCGGGCTGCGTGCCATCGACCCCTTTTTCCGGTTCAAGCGATTCCCCAGCGAGCTCCGGGGCGACCAGTTCTACCAGCGCAGCACTTTTAGCATCCCTTTTCAGAGCTATGGCATCAATTTGGTGTATAATTTCGGGAAATTGGATTTCAGCCAGCAACCGCGAGCCCGCCGCAACAAAATCGACAACAGCGATCTCAAAGGCGGAGGCGAGAGCAACTTTTAGCAGCAAAGACCGGGAAATACCCTATTTTGGCGGCCAAACCAAAATAGGGTTCCCATGTCTCCTTTTTACGTCATCGACGGCAGGTACTACGACGGGCTCATGATGGGCATGGCCGACCGCATGGTGCGAGAAAGCGCCGACGGCTATATCTCAGAGCTCGACATCCAGGAAATCTACCGATTGATGGGCGGTACTAAGGGGCGTTTTTCGACCCTCCAGCACCGCACCCTCGACCTCATCGGGCAGCGTTACAAGCTCACCACCAAAGCCAAAGAATGGCTGGCAGCCCACCCGCCCGCAGGCCTTTCCATTGAGGCTACCATTGAGCGCATCATACAGCGGCAGCTCAATATGCCGGGCGTAACCAGCAAAATCGACATCGCCGAAGCAGAACGGCAGATGGCTTTGCCTCATGTTGTAGACTTTGAGGAGGCCTTAGCCAAAGCCCTGCTGATGTGGGAGTATCCGCCCCGCTATCACGGCGAAATTGTGCTGCACCAGCTTTTCGACGAAGGGCTCATTGCCAATGGCTCGGCTTTGGTGAGCGTAGGCCTGCAAAGCCTGTCAGAAGTAGTCGTTCATTTGGCCCCGCTCAACGGAGATATGCCCGGAGGAATGGACCTCCACCCTCCCTATGGCAGCGTAGACGACTATTGGGTATTTGCCATCCAATCGGAGGAAAATTTGGTGCTTTACGCTTATGTGCACCGCCACGACCCCGACAACTACTACGGCCATAGCCGGATATGGCAAGAGTGGACGCTGGCCGACCGGTTCAGGATCGTGGCTGAAGACTTCCTTTCGGCCGAAGATATGGACATCGATATTAATGAGGCCGAAGCCACGCGCCAGATGAACGCCTATGGCAGCTACTTCGATATCGAAACGGTCTTTTATTCGGCCCTATACCGGGGTCTTCTTGGCGGCGAGGGGCGCAATACCTTCCGCCAGACCATAATGCTGGAAAACCGCATAAACGTAAACTCCCTCGACAACAGCCTCTCCGAGCTGGTATTCCGCTATCACCGCATGGCGCGGGTACGACTGGTACCCGAGGCCGGCCCGCCGGCCGGCGCCAACTGGGTGTTGCCCGACTGGTTTGAGGGCAATTTTGCACAGAATTGGTACTTTGCCATAGATTTCCCACAACTCACCCACTACCGCTTCGTCGTTGGCGTATCCAGAGAAATATTCAGAGGCAGGGTGCGCACCAGTTCCGACCGGTTTACGGTAGGCTCGCTGGGGAACGCTACCCAACAGATAGAGCATGTGCTACGCCGCGAATATACCCTCAACCACCTCGACAACGCCATTGACCCTCTTGAGTTTGAGCGCCAGATGAGGCTCTATGACCCGCCCTGGCGCGAACCCGCCACCGTCATACGGCAGTTGCTGAGCGTGCTGCTCAATGACACCGATACCGAAGGCTCTTTCCTCTCTGTGATGGTGCAAGATCGCCCCGAGCTGCTCATGGAAGCCGCTGAGAACGAAGACAGCATCATCGAAGGCCTGTCGGTGCGGGCCAGGGAACTCCTCGACGAATCGCGCCTGCTGCTGCTGCCGGAAGAGATCGTCAGCGGCGAAACCCAGCCCAGCGGCGAATACCGCAACCCCCACTGGGGCTTAGGCATAGAAAATTCTTATGTTTTCCAACTTATCGTACCCGGCTTAGGCGAAGATGCCATCTTTTTTATTTGCGTGCTGCGCGACCCCATGCCCTACGAACCTTCCATCAACTACCTCGCCGGCTCTAATATCGATGAGGAGGGCGGAGAAGAGGGAGAAGGCGACTTGTTCTTCGGCAGCGACCTCTTCGGCGATGACGACGACGATTTTGACGACTACTTTGAAGACGACGACGACAGCGAAGACGACAATTAATAACAAAAGCATCAGCAGGCCGCCTACAACAGACGGCCTCGCCTCCCCAAATGCCCCGCTCATGAACAACGGATCTTCCGCACAAGAATACATTCTCCGCATCGACTGCCCCGACGAAAAGGGCCTCGTACACAAAATTACCGGCGTGCTCTTTCACAATGACCTCAACGTCATCCGCAACGATGAGTACGTCGATCGGGAGTCAGGTCATTTTTTCATGCGCACCGTATACTCTGGCGCCGCCGCCCCCGAAAAGATCATTGCCGGCCTCAAAGGCATGCTGCCCGAGGGCGTAGCCATCCACCTCACTACCCGCTCAGCTAAAAACGTGGTGGTGCTGGCTACTAAAGAGCATCACTGCCTCAGCGACCTGCTGGTGCGCAACGAATACAAAGACCTCGACATCAACATACTGGCTGTAGTGGCCAACCACGACACCCTTCGGCCGTTGGTAGAACGCTTTGGCATCCCCTTCCACTGCATTACCCACGAAGCCCTAGATCGGCCCGCCCACGAAGCCCTTCTATGCGCCCAAATTGATGCGTATGCCCCCGACTACATCGTGCTGGCCAAGGACATGCGCGTGCTCACGGCCGCCTTTACCCGGCGCTACCCCAACCGCATCATCAACATCCACCACAGCTTCCTGCCCGCCTTCATCGGCGCCAATCCCTATCGGCAGGCCTTTGAGCGCGGGGTTAAAATCATCGGCGCCACCGCCCACTTCGTCAACGACGAACTCGACGAAGGCCCGATCATCACTCAGGACGTCATCCACGTCAACCACTCCAAATCGGCCAAAGACCTCGCCCGCGCAGGCCGCGACGTTGAAAAGATCGTCCTCGCAAAAGCCCTTCAATGGGTGCTCGAAGACCGCGTCTTTATTCACGGTCGGCGCACCGTGGTATTTGAATAGCCTTGTTCTGCGGGCGTTCCTGTTTATAGTTCTCCAAGCCAAGATTTGTGCATCCTGACTTGGAGAGCTATAAGCGAAGTTTTTTCGGGGCCGCTGCGGAGCCGCGTGAGGGGGTGCAGCGGTATGCCTCCCCCTTTGGCCTGCGGGATAGCGCAGCGTATATTCCGGGGGCCAAAGGGGGAGGCATAAGAGCGGAACACCCGACCCCGCGCGCCTGCGTATGGGCATTTGCGCCCCAA
>CAYOTJ010000097.1:9403-9735 GCA_964406855.1 uncultured Saprospiraceae bacterium | reverse complement strand
CGACGAAGCGCGTTCCCGCACGCGCCGGAATCAGTTGTGCCAGCGCTTCGGCGGGCTTGGCCACGAGCACGCGACCGGCGGCGGGAAAGCGGTCGGGGCGCGCCAGTGCGGGGCGGCCGTCGACAACTGTGCAAACCCAGCCCAGTACTTCGGCCATACGCGTAACGGGGATGACGTCGTTGCCGGCGCCAAATACGACGAGGGCGGGGGCAGGCGGCAGATAAGCTAAGAGTACGGCGCTACCGTCGGGCAGGCCAACAACGGCATGGCGGCGCTCGTGGAGGCAGTTGGCGGCGGCCTCGGTTAAGGCGGCAGGGGCCGGATCGGAGGGG
>CAYOTJ010000097.1:7366-9393 GCA_964406855.1 uncultured Saprospiraceae bacterium | reverse complement strand
TTCGGCTGGGCGGCGGCGCGGTTGAGGGGATTGTAACCGGTGAGCAAGAGGGAGGCGCGGCGCTCGCCGACAGCTTCGCGAAGCAGTTGAATGGGGTTGTTGGGCAGGTGATCGTGTGTGGGTTCGATGAGGATGTCGATGACGCCATTGCAGCCGAGTTGTACGCCTACCTGGGCGTCGGCTTCGTCGTTGGTGTCGTAGGTAACGAGCATGGCTTTGTCTTGGGCGATAACGTGGAGGGCCTTGCGCAGGGCGTCGCCTTCGAGGCAGCCGCCGGATATGGCGCCGGTGAGGCGGCCGTCGGCGGCAACCAACATGCGGGCGCCCTCGCGGCGGTAGGCCGAGCCTTCGACCCGCACAACGGTAGCTAAGGCTGTTTTAAGGCTGCGGGCGGAGGCAGTTTCATAGGCGGCTATAATTTCTCTGATCTCTTTCATGTTTGTTTATGGTCTTGCATGAGGTTGTTTTCCTGCTAAAGGATAAACACCCTAAGCAGGCCAGGGTTGAGGGAGGTAGCGGCATCTTCGTCTGGCCCGGTAGTGCGTATTTCGGAAACCGCCGGATATTCATCCAAAAAATAGCTACCTTGGTCGCGGAAGGTTTACTTTTGGAAGCGCTTAACAACTTCGGATGCCTCAATTTCTGAAGCGCGCCACAGGAAAAACAACCGGCTTCATGTCTACAGCATACGTCAATCCGAGAGGATGGAGTCGGGTGATGCGATTTCTCACCCGCCGAGTTACTTACCACAGCCTGTTTTGGCTGATGGTGTTGGCTTTTTTAATGCGGTTTGAGGATCACGGCGTGGGCTTTTGGTTTACGCTTTCCAATGAGTTGGTCAACGTTGCTTTTTATTTGGTTATCGTTTATTTTAACTTGCTATACCTGCTGCCCAACTACTTAGCCAAAGGGCACTACCTGCAATACATACTGCTGCTGATGGCGGCCTCGCTGATTGTAACCCCCTTGCGCATCATGGTATTGTACCTGAAATTTTCGGCTTACCCGCAGTTGCAGCAGGAGTTGCTGAGCCACCTCAACTTATACTTTTTGCTGTCGTTTTTTATCGCTTCGGGCTCCTCTGTGCTCAAGATCATTACCGATTGGTTCCGGCAGCAGCGCGAGCGGCAGGAGTTGCAGACCCAGACCATGCAGTCGGAGCTCAACTTCCTGAAAAGCCAGATCAATCCGCACTTTCTCTTCAACACCCTCAACAACCTGTATGCCCTCACTTTGCGCAAATCTGACAAAGCGCCCGACATTGTCATCAAGCTTTCGGAGATGATGCGCTATATGCTTTATGAATGTAACGAAAAGCAGGTACCGCTGAGCAAAGAGATCAACTATCTGAAAAATTATCTGGACCTGGAGCAGCTCCGGCAGCACCCCGGCATAGACATAAAATTTGAGGTGGAAGGCGAGGTCGGCGACCAACAAATAGCGCCCCTGTTGCTCATTCCATTTTTGGAAAACTCTTTTAAACACGGCATCAACCACCAGATTACAGAGGGTTTTGTGCATACTAAAGTGAAGGTCGTCAACCAGAGGGTGGAATTTTTTATCGAAAATACCAAGGGCCAGCCTGTACTACATCCCGAGAGCGGACGCCGCAGCGGCGGCATCGGCTTAGTGAATGTCAGGCGGCGCCTCGACCTGCTCTATCCGGGCCACTACGACTTATCTGTCAATGACAGCCCAAAAACCTATGCCGTGAGCTTGACAATTGACTTAATATGACGGATATTACCGTCGCAAAAGCCAAAGTAAGATGATCAATGTAATCATTGTCGACGATGAACCCTTAGCACAAGACGTGCTGGAGACCTACATCGAAAAAATGCCGGAGTTGCGCTTAGTGCAAAAATGCAACAATGCTTTTGAAGCCAATGAGGCCCTCAAGCAGCACAACGTCGACCTGATGTTTTTGGATATCCAAATGCCCCAGCTTACGGGCACCGATTTTCTGCGGTCGCTCTCGCACCCGCCCAAGGTCATATTCACTACGGCCTACTCGAATTATGCCCTTG
>CAYOTJ010000097.1:2242-7356 GCA_964406855.1 uncultured Saprospiraceae bacterium | reverse complement strand
TGCGCTAGATGGTTTTGAGCTCAACGCCATCGACTACCTGTTGAAGCCCATTTCGCTGGACCGCTTCCTCAAGGCCGTCAACAAAGCCGTGGAGCAGATCAATGCCGGCAAAAAAGCGGATGCCCCAGCCTCGGAAGCCAATGCAGAAGAGAGCCCGGACTATATCTTCGTCAAGGCCGACAAAAAGCTCATCAAGGTCAACTTCCATGAAATCATCTACATTGAAGGGCTAAAAGACTACGTCATCATTCGCCTCGACAACAGCCGGGTGATTACCCTCCAGACCATGAAGAGCTTAGAAGACAAGCTTCCGACCGACAAATTCAGGCGCATCCACCGCTCGTATATCGTCAACATTGACAAGATCGACGCCATCGTGGGCAACATGATTGAGGTCAATGAAAAAGGCCAGGTCAAACACCTGCCCGTGGGCAAAAACTACCGAGACGAGCTGTTGGAAATGATCAACCAAAACAGGCTCTGACGAAGGTTTACCGGCGCTGCTTCCGGCGCCATGCTTCCACCAACGCGATGACGCTGCCGTAGTTGAGCATGCCTTCGCTTATCCCTTGCGCCTTGAGGTAGGCGTCGTAGGCCGCGTAGCGTATTTCAGGAATAAAGTCGGGGTAAGCCAACAGATTTTCATTGACGGCGTCGAGATCGGCCTGCATACCCGGAGGCAGTCCTGCTCGGAAGGCTGTGTATTCCCCGGGCCTGTGGCGTTTGAAGATGGCCGCCAGGCTGCGCCAGTACGACAGTCGGCCGGCGTAAGCTAAGGCCGGGTGGGTGGCCTCATAGCAGGTCAGATAGGCCCAAAAGCTGCATACGCCTTCGTCGCCAAAGCCATAGCCGTGGGCCATTTCGTGGGCCATCACCGCAGGGTGTTGGAGGGTGATGAGGCCTGCATCCACATGGCCTTCGCCCGAGTACGGCAGGTATAAACCCGACGAACTGAACCGCAAAAAGATGCCCTTGGGCCGCACCAACCGGGCCCGTACCCGCCCTGCCACAGGATAGCCATAGCGCGCCAGCACGGCCTCTAAGCCTTCCGAAAGCCGGGCTTCCATATCGGATGGAAAATGCTGCTCCGTTAGCGCTGCGCTATCGGCGGGCGCGCCGGGAATGGCGGCCCGAAGCTGGGTCAGCGCCACTGTTTCGGTATCAAGTATGCCCAACAGGTAGTCGAGTGAGAGGGTATCGTCTTTGCTCAGCCCAAGTTGCTTTTCCATAGGCACGCGGCCATAGTTGTAGCCCCACAGCCATAAAAAAAGAGCGACCAAAGCCCCCAGCACACCCAAGGCGCCCACGCCCAGCGAAGCCAGTCGCCAGCCCCAGCCGGCATAGCGCCTCCAACTGCGCACGACGCCCCGCCCCACCAACCATAAAAACAGCGGAACCACTACATAAGCCAGGGCTATCGGAAACCAGGCTGTAAGCAGGTCGATGGCTACCCGCACCCCCTGAAACAGCCCGCGGCTGTACCCCTGTTCTATTTGCCGGGGGCTAAGCGAAGCACGCAGCGCCAGCGACGCCAAGGCTGCCAGCAACCAAAAACCCGCGCGCTTGTGGAAGCGCAGAAAAGCCGACAAGGAGTTGGGCATAACGTTGAATTGTGTTTACCTTTGCAACCGATTTCACCTTCGCGGTGTTTACAAAAAGCTTATCGGAAGTTGGCGCCGCTATACGGCGACGCAAAGTACCGAACAAAGCACAAATGTATCTGCATTAAGCTAACGCTAAAATTGCTAAAAAAATGGCACTGGTATTAACGGATGGTAACTTCAAAGAAACGGCACTGGACATTGATGGCGTAGCCGTTGTTGACTTTTGGGCAGAATGGTGCGGCCCTTGCCACATGATTGCGCCCATCATCGAGCAATTGCACGAAGAATATAAGGGCAAAGTAGTAGTAGGCAAGGTTGACGTCGATACCAACCCCGAAATTTCGATGAAGTACGGCATCCGCAACATCCCTACGGTTCTGATTCTCAAAAATGGAGAAGTAGTAGACCGTCAGGTAGGCGTAGCCTCCAAGCAGGCTTTCGTAAACAAAATCGAGGCTCAGCTTTGAGCATTCCCCGAAAATAACTACTTTGAGCCCTCGCCCCCACGGGTGGGGGCTCTGCATTTGAGTTGGTAACCCGCATTTAAGCATTACTTCATGTACGCATTAGACAGCAAGCAGGTGAGGGAAATGGGCAACCTCGAGTTGCTGGCCCGCCAGGTAGTCGAAGGTTTTATCATAGGGCTTCACAAAAGTCCTTTCCACGGCTTCTCCGTAGAATTTGCCGAACACCGCCTCTACAACCCGGGCGAAAGTACCCGAAACATCGACTGGAAAGTATACGGCCGCACCGACAAGCTGTTCACCAAACGTTACGAAGAAGAAACCAACCTGCGCTGCCAGATCGTCATCGACGCCTCCAGCTCCATGTACTTCCCGGAAGTGACGGCCAATACCGACGACTACATCAATAAGCTGCGCTTTTCGGCCTTAGCCGCCGCCTCCCTCATGAACCTGCTGCAACGCCAACGCGACGCCTTCGGCCTCAGCATCTTCAACGAAACCATCGAAACCCACACCCACTGCAAGTCAAGCACCACCCACTACCGCCTGCTCCTGTCCTACCTCGAAAAAATATTAGCCCAACCCCAGGAAAGCAAGGCTACTCAAGCCGCCAAAGCCCTGCACGAAATTGCCGACAGCATCCACCGCCGCTCATTGGTGATGATCTTCAGCGATATGTTTGAAGGCGAAGAAAACATCGACCAGCTCTTCTCCGCCCTCCAGCACCTCAAATACAACAAACACGAAGTGGTGCTCTTCCATACCGTCGATAAATCCAAAGAAATCGATTTCGCCTACGACAACCGCCCCTACCTTTTCATTGACATCGAAACCGGCGAGCACCTGCGCTTACAGCCCCACCAAGTTAAAGACCACTACGTGAAGCAAGTAGCCGAATACGTCCACGAGCTCCGTATGCGCTGCCTTCAATACAAAATCGACTTTGTAGAGGCCGACATCCATCAGGGGTTCAGGCCCATTCTCCAGCAATACCTCGCCAAGCGCAGCCGTATGCGCATCTGATTTCGCTCATACCTCACTAAAACAAACGCCCATGTCTTCTGCCATCAAGCTGGCCGACTACGCTACCATCGCCCCCGACGACCTCGATAAAGGCTACGCCAAAGACGTAGTCAAAGAGCGCGTCAAGCGCATTGCCGAGCTCCACGATGTGCTCATCGCAGCCCGCTCGCACGCCCTACTCATCGTATTTCAGGGCATGGACGGCAGCGGCAAAGACGGCGCCGCCCGCAATGTTTTTGGCCAGTGCGCCCCCTATGGCCTGCGCACTTACAGCTTCAAAAAACCCACCGAAGAAGAATTTGCCCACGACTTCCTCTGGCGCGTACACAAACAAATGCCCGCCAAAGGGGAAATCGCCATCTTCAACCGCTCCCATTACGAAGACATCCTCATCCAGCGCGTACATGGCTGGATAAGCGAAGACCGCGTAAAGCAACGCATGGCCGCCATTAATGCCTTTGAAGATTTGGTACAGGCCGACAACAACACCGTCCTACTCAAGTTCTTCCTTCATATCTCCTACGAGCAGCAGGCCATAGAGCTCCAGCAACGCATAGACGAACCCGAAAAGCACTGGAAACACAACCCTGGCGACTGGCAGGAACGCCAACACTGGGATAAATACATGCGCTGCTACGAAGACGTCCTCAACTGGAGCGCTACCCCCTGGCACATCATCCCCGTCGATCAACGCTGGTATCGCGATTATCTCGTTTCCGGCATCGTCCTCGACGCCCTCGAAAAGATGAACCTCGATTACCCGCCCCTCGAAAAAGAAAAATAGCCCCGTTGTATGCCCGATAAGCTACCATCCGGCAAAGTTCGCATAGATAAATGGCTCTGGAGCGTGCGCATCTTTAAGTCGCGCACCTTAGCCACCGATACCGTCAAAGCGGGTCGCGTAAAAGTCAATGGCGCCACCGTGAAAGCCTCTCAGTTGGTGCAAAAAGGCGACCGCATCGCCGTGTCCAAAAATGGCTTTAACTTCCTCTTCGAAGTACTCGAACCCATCGAAAAACGCGTTGGCGCCGCCATTGCTCAGGCCTGCTATACCGATCATACGCCCCCCGAAGAACTCAATAAATACAAAGACTGGTTTGTGGGAAAAGCCGGAGGCGAGTTCCGCGACCGGGGCGCAGGCCGCCCCACCAAAAAAGAACGCCGCGAAATCGACGATTTCAAAACCGGCTGGTACGACTGGGGCGAAGAGGAAGGGTGATTTCTTTTTGGGGCCACGCCGCTTGTCATTCATTTCCAATAGCAGCACGGGCGGCGCCGGGTGCTCCGCTATTATGGGCAGCTACCCGGCGTCCTTTAGGGGCCGCCGGGTAGCTGCCCATACCGCTGCGCCCCCTTGTCCAATATCGAACTGTGCTCTTATGGTTTTGCGCTGGCAAGTTTTGTGCACAAATCCCTGTATTTATCCGGGGCGCTATGCACAAAACCTCCCGACGCGTGGTATATCAACACCACAAAACGATTATCTCCAATAGCGTCATTCGGTAGACAAATCAGCACAAAATACAGGTATAGGCGACACAGACCATCATTAGAAAATAAAAGGGTGTTGCAAAAATTTATCCTTTTTTTACTTTTACGTAATTCATTACATTCTCCACATCAATCCACTTAATGATGAAAAAAGCTTTTACTTTTTTTATGTGTTTGAGCATACTGCTTAGCGCAGTACACATCAGCGCTCAAGCTTATCGTCTGCCGGCTACGCCAGAAGGGCTCAAAGCCCCTGCCATCTACAACCGGCATCGGGTAAACGACCTGAACAACACGGGGCAGCCGACCGAGTCGACCATCTTTGCGCCCACAACCCCGCCGCCGGCAAGCGCACCCTCCGGCGTGCGCTTCCGCACCACCGCTCAGGAGATTACCATTGGCTCAACGGTTTATGACCTCCAGACCAATGGCAGCAATTGCCGGCGCATCAACGCCGATAATTCAGGCAACATCTTTGGCGTTTGGACCAAAGGCGGCGAGCCGCTGCCCGGCTCTCCCGACCGAGGCACCG
>CAYOTJ010000097.1:0-2232 GCA_964406855.1 uncultured Saprospiraceae bacterium | reverse complement strand
CTACAGGAGGCGCCTGGGGCCCTGAGCCCGCCGCCCGCACCGAATCGGTGCGCACCGGCTGGCCCAACCACGTTATCACGGCCAACGGCCAGGAGTTTTCCGTAGCCCATACCGGCGACTCCCGCCTGCTCGTCATCCGTCGTCCGGTAGGCGGTAGCGCCTGGACGGAATCTTACATTCCGGCTGCTGTGCCTCCGGGCCTGCTCTGGCCCCGCGCTGCTGTGGGCGGCGCCAACGGCCAGTCGATCCATGTCATTGCCGTAACTACCCCCGTAGCCAATAGCGGCGCCCTCTATGCCGGCATCGACGGGCATGTACTGTACTACCGATCGCAGGACGGAGGCGCCAACTGGGACATCGTCGACGCCATCATCCCCGGCCTCGACAGCGCCTTCACAACCTCTTCCTCCCCCGATGGCTACTACATCGACGCCCGCGGGGAAACCATCGCCATCGGGGTCTTCAACGACTTCGACGATGTGTTGGTGTTCAAGTCGGAAGACAATGGCAGCACCTGGACTAAGTTCATCGTCAACGACTTCCCACTCTTCAAGTACGTGGCAGACCAAGGTTATACCATCGACGATCTACCCCCCTACAACGAAGAACAGCCCGACACGCTCGCCATCCTTACCTCCGACAACTCCGGCACAGTACTCATCGACAACGATGGCATGGTACACGCCTTCTATGGCCGTATGTACGTAGCGGATACAGAGCTCACCGACGGGAATACCTCCTACTATCCCGGCACCAACGGCTTAGCCTACTGGAATGAGTCGTTTGGCGAAGACAGCACCCGCACCATCACCGGGGCGCTCGACCTCAATGCCGACAATACCCTCAACATTACAGCCATTACCAACATCGCTACTTACTTCTACTCGCTGTCATCCATGCCCAGCGCTGCCATCGATGCTCAGGGCAACCTGTATGTGACCTACTCGGCTGTCATGGAAGGCGAGGAATTTATTGACCCCGCCGACAACCAGCACTACCGCCACGTATATGTGATGGCTTCACCCGACGGAGGCGAAACCTGGCTGCCGCCCTTTGATGTGAATGTGCCCGAAATTGCCATAGAACCCGACCTGGCCAACTTCATCGAAGGGGTATTCCCCACCTTAGCCCGAAACGCCAACAACAATAAGGCACACCTCATTTATATGCAGGATTATCAGCCGGGCCTCGCCGTGCGCGGCGATAGTGATGCCGCCTCCGAGAACTACATCAATTACATTGGCGTAGACATCGAGGACCTAGGCTTGATCACCAATACGCAGGAGCCCGTAGCTGCCAGCTACTTCCAACTCACAGCTGCGCCCAACCCGCTCACCGCACCGCTTACGCTGCGCTACACCCTGCCCTCCGACCTGCCCTCCGGCAGCAAGGTGCGCATCGACCTGTATAACGCCCTCGGACAGCCCGTGCGCAGGCTCTTTCAGGGCGTCCCGGGCCCTGGCGATCACCAGTTCGAAACCGGCCTCGCCGACCTTCCCGCAGGCGTCTACACCGTCAGCTTCCAGGCCAATGGCAAGGTAGCCACCTGCCAGATAGTGAAGCGCTAAATTTATAGCTTGCGCCGGCAGGCTTTGTGCATATAGGCCCGGACAAACCCGAGGTCAATGCACAAAACCTGCCGATGCGCGGTATATTTTCTTAAAAATTCCCGCTTCCCGGACCTCGCGACAACTACCCGCGGGTCCGGGTTGTTTTTATAGTCCTTGAAGCCAAAATTCATGAATTTTGGCTTCGATAACTTGGTTTATCCTACATAAAAGTATTCTTCGAAAATTAGCAGGCATGAACCGCAAAGATTTTTTAAAAATATTGGCTATTCTGCCGGCAGTCGGTGCAGCAATGAAAATCAGCGAATTAAACAAAATGGCCCAAGGCTTGAAGCCCACAGAGCGGATGCCCGTGCTGTTTTTGGGGCATGGCAGCCCGATGAATGCCATCGAGGAAAATGAGTTTGTGAGCGGCTTCCGCAAGGTAGGCGCCGAGATCCAGCGCCCCAATGCCGTGCTCTGTATTTCGGCGCATTGGGAAACGCCCGGTACTTTTGTTACCGCCATGCAGCAGCCCCGCACCATCCACGATTTTGGGGGCTTCCCACAAGCCCTTTTTGACGTCCAATATCCCGCTCCCGGCGATCCTGAGCTGGCGGAGGAGGTCAAGAATCTGGTACAAAAAACAGAGGTGGGGCTGGATCAAAAATGGGGTCTCGACCAT
>CAYOTJ010000096.1:1737-9769 GCA_964406855.1 uncultured Saprospiraceae bacterium | reverse complement strand
TTGGCGCCCATTGTCACGGAGGAATGGGGGCACTTTCGGGCGGTGTTGCACGAGCTCGATAAGCGCGGCCTGAAGTTGGGCCGGCAGCGGCGCGACGCGTATGTAAATCTGCTGCTGGCGTTCCAGAAGAAGGGCGTTTCGCGGGAGGAAAGACTATTGGAGCAACTGCTCACCTGCGCGCTCATTGAGGCGCGTTCCTGCGAGCGCTTCCGCCTGTTGTCGTTATACATCAGCGACGAGCGGCTGCGGGATTTTTACCACAAGTTTATGGTTTCGGAAGCGGGGCATTATCGGTTGTTCATCGACCTGGCCCGCGCGTATTTCGACGAGGATAGGGTGCGCGCGCGCTGGCAGGAATACCTGAACCGCGAAGCCGAGATTATGCAGGAATTGGAGCTGCGCGGCGACCGGATGCACTAAATGCGCAGGCGCCAATGCTAATAGACCCAGCTATCGCGGTATTTGACGAAGATTTTGGCTAAGTTGATGGCGTCGTCGATGCCGCGATGATGTTGGCCGGTGAACTCAAAGCCTTCGATTTCTACGGCCGACTTGAGGCCCCGGGGCTGGCGCAGCCTTTTCATATCGGCATACTGTTCTTTTAGGTTGATGTGGGGGTCGAGCCACTCGTCTTCTAATTTGTGCAGGCGGCAGTCTTGCAACAAGAGGCGTTTGTCGAAGCCGCCCCAGGAGCAGAGGAGGTAATCTTCTTCGTAGACGCCGATCCAGTCCTGAAAAGCTTCAATGACGGTTTTGAAGCCGGAAGCGCGGTTGATGTCGGGCTGGGCAATGCTGGTAAGCTGCTGGCAAAACAGGGAAAGCTGGGGATGAAGTACGGGTTTGATGAAGCGGTTGAAGGTAGATACCAGCTCGCCGTAGGGGTTGAGTTTTACGGCTCCGATTTCGATGGTTTCGGAGGTCATGCCCGGCGGGCGTCCTTCCCAGCAGGTTGCTTCCAGATCAAAAATGATGAAGTTCATGTTCCGTTGGCGTTTGCGCGGGGCGCGATGGCTAAGGGGTTAATCCTGGTTTTGCAATTGGGTCGGTTGGGGCAGTTGCACGTACTTGTCGAGCGCGTAGCTGTCCAGACGGTTGTGGTAATAATACAAGACTTTGAAATCGTCGCTCACTACGTGGCCTTCTTTATTGAGGCGCAGCGGCTTATCGACGTGATAGATGCCGAGGTGGCTGAGGCCGTGGCGGATGACGTCTTCAATGGGCTGCATCAGGGCGGGCGACAGCTTGAGTTTCTCCTGGGCCTCCATAATTTTGAGATTTTCCAGCAGTTGGCCCACCACTTCTTCCATAAGCTCCATGGGGATAGCAAAATCGTCGTCGGGCAGGCGGAGCAGTCCGTAGATATCGAGTTTGGGGTTTTGTTTTTTGAGTATCTGGAAGGCGGCGAAAGCTACGAGGTGGCTGGTGAGTACGATATTGTCGCAGTGGTAGCGCTCTACGATGCGGTCGGCGAGGATTTTGGTGTACTCGGCCTCCCGTTGCAGGTCTTCATTGACGAGGCGGTCTTCCATAAAATACTCTCGCACGTCTACGGGGCGATCGTGCTGGTCGTAGCTGTTGCCATTGGCGTCTACGCGGTTGCCCAGCACATCCATGGGGCGGCCAAAGGAGAGTACGATATCGTTTTCCTTAGAAAAAACCTGCCAGGTGAATTTGAATATGCTCCAGACGCTGTAAGAGGCGTCTTTGGAAGATCGGATGTAGCGTTCGCGCCCCATCTGGCGGAGGTGTTGCTCGATGAGAAACTGGGCTTCGAGTACGAAGTGGTAACCCAGCACCAAGGGCACGATAAACACTTTGCGGTCTTCGCCTTTTTGGTAGAGGGCGCGCTGGGCTTCGACGACGGTGCCGAGGAGGCCCATTTTAAGTTTATTTTCGAGGTGCCCGCTGCGGGCGCGGGTGCCGCCCGGAAAAAACAGGCTGTTGACGCCCCGCTGGATAGAGAGGTTGCTCATAGCCTTGAGGGTTTCGAGGTAGATGGCGTTTTTTTTGCGGCGATCGACCCGGTAGGCGCCGAGCCGGTTCATGAAGTAGGCGGTATAGCCGGTATTATAGAGGTTGAGGCCGGCGCCATAGCTAAACGAAGGCAGGCCCAGGGCGGTATCCATGGCGTAGCCTACGAGGATAGAGTCGAGGTTGCTGAAGTGGGTAGGCACTACAACGACGGTGCCTTTGGTCATGAGGCTCCGGATTTCGTTGAGGTAACCGTCGACGATGATGCGATCGAGGAGGCGGTATTTGCTGCCAAAGAGGCTTTTGCCGGCGGCGGTATTGAGCAGGCGGGTAAAAAAGAAGGTGAGGAATCGCCGGGCAAACAGGAAGGTAGAAATGCGGAAAGTGCCGACGATTTCCTCGGAGTAGCGTTCGATGATGAGTTTGAGCAACTCGTTGTTGACTTTGGCGGCTTCGTCGGCCTGGCGATCGAGGGAGCGGGTAACGAGTCGGCGGCCGATTTTCGACCAAAACTGTTTGTCTTTGGGGGGGTCTACCTTCCAGGGCTCCTCTTTCATGCGGATGCGCTCCTGATACAGGGTTTTGGCAATCATATCGCTGACGGCAGCCGGAGCGCTGCCGGCTAAGCGGTGCAGGGCGAAGTCGTTGATCTCGCGTATGAAGTTCTTGCGGTCTTCGCTCAGTTGATAGATGGGCCAGTCTTCAATATTGGGAATAACCGGATCGTATGCCTTTCTGAGTTTCATGCCAAACCTGATTTATCTGGATGAGGAGTAGAATATGGGATAGCCAGACGTGGACAACGGCATGGCTAAGGCAGAGGAAGTCAGACGGTTTCGAGCTGATCGACAACTTGCTGGATGTATTCGAGGATTTCTTCGCGGCCAGCCCGGGTTACGGCGCTGGTCAGGAATAGGGGGGGCAGGTCATTCCAATATTCCAGCAGCGCTGTTTTGATGGCTTCTATGTTTGCCTGGGCCGCTTCCGGTTTTTGTCTGTCTGTTTTGGTGAAGACAATGCAGAAAGGGATGCCGTTTTCGCCCAGCCAGTTGGTGAAGGAAATGTCGATGGGTTGGGGAGGCACGTTGGCGTCGATGAGTACAAAGAGGCAAACTAAACCTTCGCTATTGGCGATGTAATCGGAGATGATGGCGCCAAACTGATTACGCACCGATTTGGCCACCCGCGCATAGCCATAGCCGGGCAAGTCGATAAGGCTCCATTGTTTATTGATAAGGTAATAATTGATGGACTGGGTTTTGCCGGGTTTAGCGGAGGTATGCGCCAGCTCTTTGCGGTCGGTAAGGAGGTTAATAAGTGAGGATTTACCCACATTGGAGCGCCCGATGAAGGCAAACTCGGGATGCCCTCCTTTGGGCATCAGGCTTGTTTTGGGAAAACTCCCTTTGTAGTCAGCCAACATTATCTTCATAAAACGGTGCGTTATGGATCAACAAACATAGTAATTTTTGGCGTAACGGTGCAACTTTCGCCATAAAAGAGGAACTTTGCGGGCATAAAACCATTCTTCATGTCAACTGCTAAGTTCTTGTTACCGTGTCTTTTGGTGTT
This sequence comes from uncultured Saprospiraceae bacterium, assembly GCA_964406855.1. Classification (GTDB taxonomy): domain Bacteria; phylum Bacteroidota; class Bacteroidia; order Chitinophagales; family Saprospiraceae; genus JAUMBM01. Next base: position 6,226 of record CAYOTJ010000096.1, on the reverse strand, counting down.
TGTATTGGGCACGATGAACGCTCAGGTGCGCATTGGCATTCGGGCCGGCGTGAGCACCTCCGACCTCAACAATGAATCGGTTTCGATAACCGATCAAAACGGGATTGAAGACCTTCGCTTAGCCATCAAAGACGCCCGCTACGGGGTACATGGCGGGTTGGTGTTGCAGGCGCAGATCAAAAAGTTTGTGATTCAACCCGAGATACTGCTCAATTCCAACCGCATCGACTACGAATTGCAGGATGCCAACGACACCATGGCGGTAAATCTTTTTCAGGAGAAGTACCAGTACTTAGATATTCCGCTGTTGTTTGGCTTTAGCTTCAAGCCGCTGCGCATTCAGGCGGGGCCGGTGGGCCATATTTTCCTGAGCAGTGTGTCGGAGTTGGACGACTTTGAAGGCTACCAACAGGACTTTGAATCGCTGACCTTGGGATGGCAGGGCAGCTTAGGGATCGACATCTGGAAATTCATGATCGACCTGCGCTACGAGGGCAACTTCAACAAGTACGGCGATCACTTCAATTTTTTTGGCCGGGAGTACAACTTCAGCCAAAATCCGAATCGCTGGTTGTTGAGCGTTGGTTTCCGTCTGGGTAAAAATTAGCGCCGGAGGGGGTCAGTATCCGCCGCCGGCAGGCTTGGCAATGACCCTTTCCTCTATAACCTCGCCTTGCAGGTAACGGGATTCGAGCTTGCGCCTCCGCCTGTCTAAGATGTCTTCAATCACTGGTTTGGGGTCGAGGGCTTTCTGGTTGAGGTGCCGGTGCCACATAATCATGGTAAAAACCGCCATATCCTCCGGATGGGACAGCCCTGTGGCTTTGAGGTAGTGCGAATAGCGCGATCCGCCGTAGAAACCCCAGTTGTGGATGATCCAGCGGCCAAAGCTGTTGAAGTACTGCCGGACGGCCTCAACCTCCTCGGTTGAGCGGAATACCTGTTTGGAGGATACATCCGTCAGTTTGTTGAGTTGGGCAAATGCCTCGGCTAAATCGACGGGAATATAGACGCCGTATAATTCACGCTGTTTGATGCGTTGCTCATAAGCGGCCTGATACTCGGCCTCGGTGCTGGGAGGGCCATCCTGGCCATAGGCTGCGTTCAGAGGCAGCATCAGGGCCGCCCACAGCAGCCCGGTCAGTTTTCTCATGTTTCCCAAATTGATTGATTGAACCTTCAATGAGCACTAAAACCATTTTAGCGCTTATTTATTGTTTCAAAAGCCCTTCCACACTTTTCCGGCTCACCGAATGGTAGCCTTCTTTGGCCAGCAGGAAGATGCGAGCGGCATCTTCTTTCATGCCCTTCTCCAGCATAGCGCGATAGATGGGCATAAGAAATTTGCGGCGTCCTACCTGCATGAGGAAAGTTTCGATTCTGGATAGCACTTTGATGCCATATCCATTGCGGATGCTGAGCTCCAGCCAGGCTGCCAGCACTTCGCTGTTGCCGGAAGCTGTAAAGTGGAAGCTTTTGTCGAGGGTTTCCATTTTTTCTGCCGGCAGATCAATGGGAAGCCCCCGGATAAAGTGGAGCCACTCGTGGGTAGTCCATTTATTGGTGGGTATGGTTGCCGGCGCTTCGCCGTTCAAGAACCGTTCACGAATCTGATCTACGGCTGCAAAACGGTCTGATGACGCCACGGGTAAATTTTTGGGGAGGCCCGGCTGGTGAATCCATTCCTTTATATCAAAGCCGGGGTTGCCGAGTTTTTCGGCTAAGTAGGTCTCAAAGCGAGCTGTGGTCATGGTTTGAAACTGATGCTCGGAAAAGTAGGTTTTCAGGAAGGCGTCAAAGCGTTGGCGACCTATTTTTTGCTCGATGAGGCGCAGGAAGTGGGCTCCTTTTTCGTAGGCTATATCGGTAACGGCATCATCGGGGTCGCGGCCTTTCAGGTCGAGGAACAATCGGGTATCGGGGTTGGTTTCTCCGAGGTCTTTCACGTCGGCTACGAGGTCCTGATAACCCAGCAGGGCCAGCATTTGGGCGTATTCGACGCCATAGAGCGCTTCCATGATGCGGTTTTCAAAATAGGTGGTAAACCCTTCGTTGAGCCAGAAGTCGTTCCAGGTAGCATTGGTAACGAGGTTGCCCGACCAGCTATGCGCGAGTTCGTGGGCTACAAGCGATACCAGCGAGCGGTCGCCGGCGATGCTGGTGGGGGTGGCAAAGGTGAGTTTAGGGTTTTCCATACCGCCAAAGGGGAAGCTCGGCGGCAACACGATGAGATCGAATCGCCCCCACAGGTAAGGCCCGTAGAGTTGTTCGGCCGTTGTAACCATCTTCTCCAGGTCGACCAGCTCGTAAGCTGCGGCTTCCAGCATACCGGGTTCGGCGTATACGCCTGTACGCGGGCCGATTTCGCGGAAGGCAATATCGCCCACCGACAAAGCGATCAGGTAAGGAGGAATGGGGTTGGGCATAGAAAAGCGATAGCGACCATCGGCGCTTTTGGCTTGGGGGTTGTTGGCGCTCATTACAGCCATCATCCCGGCGGGGGCGATGATTTCGGCATCGTAAGTAATGCGTATGCCGGGACTGTCCTGAATGGGTATCCAGGTGCGGGTGAGGATGGCTTGCCCCTGGGTGTACAAAAACGGCAGGCGTTTGTCGTGGGTTTGCGAAGGCGTCAGCCAGCCTAAGGCTTTGGCTTCGCGGGTAGTGTGGTAGTAAATGTTGACGCTGCGGGTGAAGGGCGTGATGTGTACGCTAAGCGCCGAGCCCAGGATGGGGTCAGCGGCGGCTATGTTATATTTTGCCGGCTTTCCCGAATCGTTGAGGGTAATGGAGTCGACGATCAACCCATTGATGTCAAATACGATGCTATCTCCCTGTCGGCGTTTGATGTCATAGCGGGCTACTCCGCTAAGCGTTTGTTTTTCAAAGTCGACTTTAAGCGACAGCGAAAGGTGCTCTGCGACGGCTTCCCAGGGGCGCGCAAAGGAATGGATATCCCGATCGCTGTCGCGGGTAGTTTCTGTTTTGGCAGAGGGAGTAGGCGATTGGCAGCCCGCCAGTAGCAATGCCCATAAAATGCTTATAAAAGCAGCGTGAAACCGAATCATTATTTACGCGTATTTGCGGTGAATGTGCCCGCAAAGGTAGCGAAATTTCCTGCCTCTAAACCGAGCTTTGTTACCGGGGTAGCCTGCGAAGGCTGAGTTGTCGTTTCCGGCCTCCCTCTTCCATACCCAGCACCAGCGTATCATTGGCGAGGCGCTGTATTAGAACGGCCTTTTCTTTTGCCCCCTGAGCCAGCTTATCAGCGGTAAAAAGGCGATCGCCTTTCAGGTAATAACTGCCCTTTTCCCGGTAATTGAGGGTACTGGAAAAAGTGTACCCCTCCCGATCGAAATGAAAGCGGACAAGGGAAGGGTCAATATCAACGACATTGTTCTCCTCGGTGAGGAGAAACGCCTGCCAATCGCCGTGTAAATCCCACGACTGATAAGGGCCACAGGCCGCCGTCGCCACCCCGAGAAGGACGGCGACGGCTATTTTTGCTGTTTTATTCAACATGAAAACTCAATGGCTGATTTTAATGCAACAGGCCTGCGGAATACATAGCCACATAAGCAATGGCGCCGGCGAGGAAGCCGGCCATAGCCAGCCAGGATATTTTTTTGACGTACCAGATGAAGTCTATCTTTTCCATGCCCATAGCCGCTACGCCGGCGGCGGAGCCGATGACCAGCATAGAGCCGCCCGTACCGGCCGCGTAGGCGATGAAGTGCCAGAGCTTGGCATCCATAGGCTCTTCGTACATGCCCATGCTGGCTGCTACCAGCGGCACGTTGTCGATAACGGCAGAAAGGAAGCCCAGTATGACCACTACGACATCGCTGTTGGGGATGGCGGCGTCTAATTTTTCGGCAACAAAGCGCAGGGCGCCTACATTACCTACGACTACCGACTCCAGGGCGGCGACGGCCATCAGGATGCCTAAAAAAAACAGGATACTGGACAGTTCGATACGCGACAGAGCGTGTTTGCCCGAGAATTTATCGCGGCGTTCGTCGTCGAAATTTTCTTCAGGATGAATGTACTCCGACACCAACCATACTACGCCCATACTCAGCATCATGCCCACATAGGGGGGCAGGTGGGTGATGGTTTTGAAAATGGGCACAAAGACAATGCCTCCTAAGCCCAGGAACAGCATGGTGCGACTGGAGAGCAATTTGCTCACCTTCATACTATCGGGATCGGGCAGGTTAATTTCGCCCTTAAATACCGGCAAAAAACTGGCGATGAGGAAGGGAACGACAAAACAGATTATGGAAGGTATAACGAGATGACCAACCAGGCCACCGGCGCTTACCTTGCCTCCAATCCAGAGCATGGTGGTAGTGACGTCGCCGATGGGCGACCATGCGCCGCCGGCGTTGGCAGCAATGATGATAAGGCTGGCGTACCAGATGCGCTCTGTGCGATCGGGTATGAGCTTGCGCAACAGCGTAACCAGTACGATGGTAGCGGTGAGGTT
>CAYOTJ010000096.1:0-1727 GCA_964406855.1 uncultured Saprospiraceae bacterium | reverse complement strand
TCAAAGCCCCGATGCAGGTCGATCAGTTCGACGATAGTCATGGCGCCGATAAGGAAGATCAGGATTTCGGCAGTTTTCCCAAAGTGGTGAAACAGCACCTCTGTAAGACTTTCCAAAGCGCCGTGCCCCGCTTCGGCGGCATGGCCGGAGGTAAGCGAATGGATGTGGTCATGAGCATCTATAACCGACAAGCTGCCTCCATTGAAGCCAATGCCGATAAGCGCCCAGCAGATGGCGCCCATCAAAAGGGCAGGAACGGTTTTATCCAGTCGGAGTGGATGTTCAAATACGATGGTGAGGTAACCGACAATAAAACAAAGTACAACTGCGGTAAGCATAATTTAAAATTTAAACAAGCTCCTACGGAGCCGGGCGTAAAAATAGAGCAATATTCTTCCATGACAAGCAGGCTGCATAATAATTTACCAAAATTTATTACGCGGCAGTCTGTTGTAAACAGCATTTCCTTATGTGGGAACAAAATCTTACTTTTGCGTTTTATTGCTGAAGCATTCGTTCAAAGAAGGCATATCCTATGGTAAAAATTGGCGATATAGCCATTGGTGAATTTCCCCTGTTGCTGGCGCCCATGGAAGACGTGAGCGACCCGCCATTTCGCGCTTTGTGCAAGGCTCAGGGCTGCGATATGATGTACACGGAGTTTATCTCTGTGGAGGGTCTCATCCGCGATGCGGAAAAAAGCCTTCAAAAACTCGACATCTACGACTATGAGCGCCCCATTGGCGTGCAGATATTTGGCGCGGAGCTTGACTCTATGCTTCAGGCTGCCGACATTGTAGAACGCGCTCAGCCCGAAGTACTGGACATCAATTACGGCTGCCCGGTTAAGAAGGTAGCCTGCAAGGGCGCGGGGGCCGGCATTTTGCAAGATATTCCGAAGATGATTCGCCTTACGGAGGCCATCGTCAAGCGCACCAACCTGCCGGTGACGGTCAAGACCCGCTTAGGCTGGGACGACAAATCGAAGCACATCGAAGAGGTTGCCGAACGCCTTCAGGACGTAGGCATCAAAGCCCTCAGCATACATGGCCGCACCCGTCAGCAGATGTATAAGGGCGAAGCCGACTGGACGCTCATTGGCAAAGTTAAGGAAAACCCCCGCATACACATCCCCATATTTGGCAATGGCGACATTGACACCCCTGAAAAGGCGGCCGAATACCGCCAACGCTACGGCGTCGACGGCATGATGATCGGCCGGGCCAGCATTGGCTACCCCTGGATATTCCGGGAGATCAAGCACTATTTAGCTACCGGCCAACACCTGCCGCCGCCTACCGTGACCGAAAGGGTTGACGCTGCGCGCGAGCATCTGAGGAGGAGCCTCGAATGGAAGGGGCCTAAATTAGGCGTGAGTGAAATGCGGCGCCATTACACCAATTATTTCCGGGGGTTCCCCAACATTAAGGAGTACCGGCAGCTATTGGTAACCGCCGATGAACCCGAGATTCTTTTTGCTACCCTTGATCAAATTGAAAGCGCGTACAGCAGTATGGAGCTGCCGGCGCTGTCATAGCATACGCCCAAAGTTGTGGTATTTAATATTCAAGAGCACGAAAGGCAAATTTTTCGCTTGGTAAGCGAGGCAGCCACTGAGCTGGGTTATCCGGCTTATGTAGTAGGCGGCTATGTGCGCGACCGGCTGCTGGCACGTCATTCCAAAGACATGGACATTGTGTGCGTGGGTAGCGGCATACGCTTAGCGC
>CAYOTJ010000095.1:0-9826 GCA_964406855.1 uncultured Saprospiraceae bacterium | reverse complement strand
GGTGACGGTTTCGCCAGGATCAAGGCCGCTGATGGTATAGCTGTTGCCAGTCTGTACGCCCATAGGGCCCTCTAACACCGTGACGGTATACCCGGTAGCGCCGGCCACATCGGCCCAACTGAAGGTTACGCTGTTGATGGTTGAAGAACAGTTGATAGCCGGCGCGCTAAGCGGGGCTTCTACCCCTACATTGACGCTCACTGGCTCGGAAGCGCAGCCATTTTCTACTACAGTAAGCGTTACCGCTTGTGTGCCCGCCGTAGGCCAGCTCACCTGATGCGGCCCCACGCCGGTACCCGGTACGGCTGTGCCGCCGGCAAAATCCCAGTTGAACGTGGCGCCGCTATCTGCCGATCCGGTGTAGGTAACGGTAGTTTCTTCATCTACACAAACCGGCCCCGGAGCCGTAAAGTCGGCGGTCGGCTGGGGATTCACCACGATGGTGATGCTGCTGTTGTACGTGCAGTTGCCCTCTTGGTAGTTAAGCGTGAGGGTATGGCTGCCAACGCCCGCTGCGTCGGGGTCGAAGACGCCCGTAGCGGCGCTAACGCCGGGGCCGCTCCAGGTGGATGTGCCGCCGCCGGCGCCGCCCGTTATGTTGGCCGATAAGGTTACGGGAGCGGCCGTAGCATCTAAGCATATCGGCGCTACAGGGGCAATGGCGATGATCACGTCGGGGCAGTCCTGAGCTACGCAGTTGGCCGTAGCTGTGCTGTTCCCGCAGGGGCCGGTACCAACGGCTACCACCTGAATTTCCACTTCGTCATTGGCACTGAGTCCGGTGACAATATAGCTGGTATCCTGTAGGATGCCGGGCGTGCCGGAAATTACGTTGACCTGATAGCTGGCCGCACCCGGTACGGGGTTCCAGGTAAAAGTGATGGAGTTAACGGTTGTTTCGCAGTTGATGACTGGCGCCGGCAGCGGCGCTTGTACGGCTACCGTCTGGCTGGACGATCCCGAACTGCAACCATTTTCCTGAACCGTCAGGGTAATGGTGCGGTTGCCCGCAGTAGCCCAGCTCACCTGATGTGGTCCGGCGCCGGTACCTGGCGTAGCGCTGCCACCGTTGAAATTCCAGGTAAAGGTAGCTCCTGCGCCCGCCGTGCCCGTATACGTCACCGTAGTGGGCTGATTGATACATACCGGCGTGGGAAGCGCTGTAAAGGTAGAGGTTGGCACGGCAAAGACCCTGATGGTAGTGCTGACCTCCTCGAAACAGGGGCCTTCCGTGTAGCGCAGCGTAATGGTATGCGCACCCGGGCCTGCGGCAACGGGGTCAAAGACGCCCAGACTACCATTTACAATGCCCGGGCCGCTCCACAGGCGCACGCCATTGCCGGCGCCCCCGGAGGTGATGGCCGTAAGGGTATCTGTACCTAAGCCCGCCGTAAGGCAGATGTCGGCTACGGGGTCAATGGAAAGGGCAAAGTCAGGGCAAGCCTGGGCCGCACAACTGAAATCTGTACTCACCGGGCCGCAGGGGTTCGTGGTTTCAGCCGTCACGCGGATGGTGACTACCTCCTCGGGGCTAAGGCCGCTGACCGTATAGCTCGTACCCGATTGTACGCCCGTCTGGCCGGTGAGCACCGTGACGGTATAACCGCTGGCGCCCGCTACGGCAGCCCAGTTGAACGTAACCGAAGTGGTCGTGGCGGGGCCGCAACTGACGACGGGCGCTACCAGCGGGCTGACGACATTTACCGTCTGGGTAACTTCAGATGAAGTACACCCACTGGCCGATACCGTTAGGGAAATGGTTTTACTGCCCGGCGTAGCCCAAGTTACGGTATGGGGGCCGGCTCCTGTGCCCGGCGTAGCCATGCCGCCGGCAAAATCCCAGGTGAAAGTAGCGCTTGGAGGCGCCGAACCGGTGAAGGTTACCGTCGCTGATTGACCCGTACACACAGGTGTGGGTGCTGCCGTAAAGTCAGCCGTAGGGGTATTGAAAACATTGACAACTAAGGTGTCTCGGTAAGTACAAAGCCCCTCTGTATAGGCTACCACCAGTGGATGCGCTCCCGGGCCTGCTGTCACAGGTTCAAAAATGCCGGTTTGGGCATTGGTGATGCCAGGCCCCGACCATACCGTCGTGCCTCCGCTGCTGCTGATAGTTGCTTCCAAATCGATGGGCGCAGGAGGCGTACCCGACAGGCATACATCGTTCACCGGATTGATGCTTACCGATACCGGCGGACAGTTTTGAGAGGTGCAGATGAGCGTAGCGCTTTGCGGCGTACAGGCCGATGGCCCTGCCGTCACGGGCGTAACTACAATGGTTACAGCCTGGCCGGGCGATAAGCCGGTAGCCGTGGCCGTGGTACCCGTTGTGTTTTGGATCGGGCCTCCATTGATGGTGTAGTTATAAGAGACAGCTCCTGCAACGGCGCCCCAGTTGAAGACCACCGACGACGGCGTAGCCGGCCCGCAAGTGATAACGGGCGCCGGTACCGGCGCGCTCACGTTGATCGTCACATTGGCCGTGCTCTGGCAACCGCTGTTGTTGGATACCGTCACGGTATAGGTGGTAGTGGTCGCAGGGGATACCGAAATGGTGGAAGGGCCGTTCTGGCCGCTGCTCCATACATAAGACGTGCCCCCGGTAGCCGTCAACGTTACGCTTTGGCCTGCGCAGATACTGGTCTGGCTGGCGCTCACCTGGGCGTTGATCGGCGGTAAAATGTCAAAGGTCACTTGCCCCTGTCCAATACAACCTAAGGCATTGGTGCCGCTTACCGAAAGGGTGTACTGACCCGCCGGAGTAGTTTCGGGGATAAGTCTCGGGTTGGGCGCCGTGGGGTTGTCGGCCCAGGTATAGGAGCCGCCCGGCCCTGCGCCCTGCGCTGTAATGACTAAAATTCCACCCTGGCAGGCACTGCCGGCAATGTCGAAAGTGATTTCGGGTAAGTCAAAAACCTCAATTTCAATATTGGCTACATCCGTACAACCATTGTCGTCGGTAACGGTAACCTGAATGGTAGAGGTCATCGTAAGGGCAGGCGAAATAAATGGCCCTGTACCCAGCGACTGTCCTGTGGTGAGGTTTTCCCAGGCGTACGATGTGCCGCCCGATCCGTATAATTCTACGTTGGCCCCAAAACACCCATAGGGCGTAGGCGCATCAATCTCGGCTTCTACTTCTATAAATTCTACGTCTACCGTTACAGGGTCAGCCTCGCAGCCCTGCGAAGAGGAAACCGTGAGCGTATAGGTACCCGGATCAAAAACCTGGGGGTTTTGCTGGTTCGACTCAAAGCCGTTGGGGCCCTCCCAGAAGTAATCGGCGCCGGGGTCCGGCGGATCAATACTGCCCATCAGCAGGCCCGGGCTGCCCAGGCAGGGCATATTGGTTAGCTCGGCCATCGCCGTAGGCGGCGGGCCTTCTGATATTTCTACAATAACCGAACGGCTACAGTTGGTGGCAATGTTCACGGCCACTACTGTATAGATGCCCGCTGCAAAAACATTGGGCGTAGTGATGACCGACGGGCAACTGGGGCACTCATAAACAATGCTCGTCCCGTTTTCCAATACCGTATAGTTGAATACCTGCGTAGGATCAAGCCCCGCATTGCCGCTGATGGTCATTGAGCCGTCGGATACGCCGGGGCAGGTAGCGTCTACCGTAAATACAATCGGGTCTTCGTCGTCGCAGCAGATAACAGAGGCGAGGAAGGAAGTGCCCTGGCCGCTGTTGCAGCCCGTTTGGGTCCACGAGCCGCTATCTCCGTCAGAATATATGTTTACCCCTACGCCAAGGTTGCCGCCGGTAACCGCCGGAGGACAGTCGTTGACGGTAATCTGAAAGCAAAATTCGACCGGCGCTGCCGAATCAGGTATATCTGAACAGCCTCCGGCCCCGTCCCCCCAGTTGTTGCCGGGGTCGCCGTCATTGGGCGCGCCGCCGCAACCAATACCTGATGATGAATCATAGGCAAAACCAGGGCCAAAAGTCTGGCCGGTATTACAACCCGTCCACATATCATACCAATCCCAACTGCCGCTGCCGTCGCAGGAGGGCGGCGGGTTGGCTATAATGGAGTTTACATCCCAGTTGTCGCCAAAGGTGAACGTACAGGCATGCAGCCACTCGATGGTACCTGCCGCATTGCCTTCCCATTCATTCACCGTAACGCAGATTTGCACGTTCTGGCCCGAAGAATAGGTGCCGTTTACCGGCGGCGGGTTGTAGGTTACCGTCACCGTCTCAGGCTGGTAACATACGCCGCACAAGCGCGAACTGCGAATCCGGATGCTGAAGTTCCCCTGGTCGTCAATGTCGCCGCCGGATACCATCAGAAAGTATTGCTGGCCAGGTATGGTATTTCCCACCATAGTGACTCCGCTACCGCCGGTGGCGCATTCGATGGCCACCAAAAAGCCGCAGGCGCCACCCTGGAAAAGAACCATGTTGAAATTGCTTAACCCGCCCGTGAGCTGGATTTCCGTATTGCCGCCCGTAGCCGTAAAGCTATACCATACCTCCGCTGCCGGCCCCTGGGTCTGACCGCCGGAACATCCCTCAAACACCGGGTAGGGAGAAGTGGGGGTAGCGTTGGTGTTGTTCGAATTAAAAGTATTCGTAACAAAATTGGTATTCGGGCAGGCAGGAGGGGTTGACAGATTCAACTGAACCGCCCCCGGACACTCATCATTCGCGGGTTGTGCATACAGGTATGCGCCCCAAAGCAGCGCTAATAGTGTAAGTAACGAAACTCGCATTAATCCGGATGTTTTTGCAACAATAGCCGCAGTGAACTAAATCGGGTTGATTATCAGGGATGAATACCTACCTTTGCACGGCCAACCGCATTTTTGTAGGCCGGCTTGGGTTTGCGCTTCATCAAATGCGGGGCAATTTACCATTTTTTATTATCCCTTTCGGCCAGATTAACAGTCGGCCAACGGATATTTTATCATCATTTTCAATTGTTATGGATTTTTTTCGCCAACGACTTCAGCCCCCGACAGCCCCGGATCATCCCGTTAATGTGCTTTTGGTATTACTTGCTGCCGTCTTGGTATGCGGCCTGGCAGGGCGGTTGTTGGGCGAGGCCGTCGCCATGGCTATGGGGAGCAGTTTAGAGGAGCTGCTGGCCCCCGCTAAAACAGCCTGGAACCCTGCCGAACGCTTAGCCCTGCGCGCACTACACCTGCTGGTACATCTCTCTACTTTTGCGCTGCCCGCCTGGCTCACAGGACGGCTTTTTTATCGGCCGGATACGGCCGCTTACTTCGGCCTCAGTAAGCCGCCCGCTTCCGCTGCCGCCGGCCAAACCGTATTATTCATGTTGGCGGCGCTGCCTCTGGCCCAAGCGACCTACTGGCTCAACCGACAGGCGCCCCTGCCCTCCTGGATGCGCGGGGCCGAAAAAGCCCAGAACGAAATGGTTCAGGCCATGCTGCAAATGGACAATACCGGCGAATTACTCATCGCTCTGCTGGTGCTGGCCGTTGTGCCGGCCTTAGGCGAGGAACTGCTCTTCAGAGGGGTAGTGCAACAACAGCTCAGCCGATGGCTCCGCCATACAAGCCCGGGTATATGGCTTACCGCTTTTTTATTCAGCCTCGTACACTGGCAATTTGAGGGCTTTTTGCCCCGCTTCCTGCTGGGCGCCGCGCTGGGCTATCTGTTTCACTGGAGCCGGAACTTATGGCTGCCCATCATCGGGCATTTTTGCTTTAACGGCATTCAAGTGCTGGGCAAATGGTGGATGGGCGATGAAATCGCCATCCTCGATGAACAACAGTTAACCCCTCCCAATCTCTGGCTTACCCTCGGCGCCTTGCTGCTTATGGCCCTTACAGGTACCCAACTTCGCAAAACAGGATACCCCCAATGACGGGGCGTGGATGAACAGTGCGAGTTTTGTATTTTATAAGTAACAACATTTATTTATGTCAGCCAATGATTATTTGGCCTCTTGTGGCGAAATTGGGCAATATAGGCCAATTAATATTCTGAATACCGCCGAAAAGCCATAAATGCACTAATCTTTGACATCGTATAACCCACCGAAATAATCGACGAATGCACGCAAAAAGCTGGGTGGTTATTTAGAACAGAATTAAATTTGGGGCGTTTTATAACCAAATGAACTCGACATGGAGTTAGTTGCAACGATCAACCCCAAACCCGCAAAGAAGATGGAACACATCCCCGATACCGGCCTAAAAAGAGTAGTGATCATTGGCGGCGGATTTGCCGGCCTGAAATTGGCTAAGCGCCTCTCCCGGCGGCATTTTCAGGTCGTGCTCATCGACCGCAATAACTACCACCAGTTTCAGCCCCTGATGTATCAGGTGGCTACCGCTGCGCTGGAGCCGGCATCCATCGCTTTTCCTTACCGCAAGGTGTTTCAGCACATCCCCAATACCCACATTCGGGTGGCAGATGTATTGTCTATTCACCCCGAATCCCACCGCGTAGAAACCAGCATTGGCAATATAGCCTACGATTATTTGGTGTTGGCCACAGGCACCGACACCAATTACTTCGGCATGGACAACATTCGCCAGTACGCCCTGCCCATGAAGTCGGTTTCCGAAGCGCTGGGGCTGCGCAATTATCTGCTCCAGACGTTCGAGGCCGCCCTCAATGCTCAGGACCCCATCGAGCGCCAAGCCATGCTCAACATCGCCATCGTCGGCGGCGGCCCCACAGGCGTGGAACTGGCTGGAGCCTTGGCAGAAATGAAACACTTTACTTTGCCCAAAGACTACCCGGAGCTCAATTTCTCCGAAATGCAGGTGCATCTCTTCGAGGCGGCAGGTCGCGTACTCGAAACCATGGAAAACCCCAGCTCCCAGTCGGCCCTCAACTACTTGCGCGAGCTTGGCGTAGCCGTACACCTCGATGCAAAAGTTAAAGACTACGACGGCCTGGCCGTTTACACCACAGATGGCATGGCTTATCCCTGCCGTACCCTGATATGGGCCGCAGGCGTCCGGGCCGTTGTGCCTGAGGGCCTGCCTGAGGATGTATTTGGCCCCGGAGGCCGTATCAAAGTAGACGCTCATAACGCCGTCGCCAACCTGCCGGGCATATACGCCCTCGGCGATTGCGCCTTCATGACGGAAGAAAAATACCCCAAGGGTCACCCACAGGTAGCGCCTGTGGCCATACAGCAGGCCGAACTGTTGGCCGACAACCTCGAACGCCGCGAAAAAGGCCTCGATCAGCGCACATTTAAGTACGCGCACAAAGGCGCTATGGCCACCATCGGCCGCAATAAAGCCGTCGTCGATCTGCCCGCCGGCATCCGATTCAACGGCTTCTTCGCCTGGGCGGTCTGGCTGTTCGTTCACATCATGTCTATCGTAGGCGTCAAAAATCGCCTCTTCATCTTCATCAACTGGGCCGTGAGCTACTTTACTTACGACCAGTCGCTGCGGCTCATGCTCAAGCCGGGCTTCCGCGCGCCCCGCGAAAACAACCTGTAAACAGCATCAGCGGCGAGCCGTTATCAACTGCTCGCCGCTGATCTCTTCCGTCATGCTCACTAAGTTCATCCCGGCGTCAAACAGGGCATTCAGCGCAAATGGCCGGCCTTCCAGCACCATTTGATAAATGTGCCAGTCGGTAGGCGGCGTAGGTATACTCAATAACTCCTCATGGCCAATCCAGGCCAACTCCCCCTCGTCGCAGGGCGGCGGCGCCTGCCAGGCTATATCGGCTAAGTATACGTTGCACCACCAGTTGTAGCTCGTCGGCGAGGTTTCTACCAGCGAACCCGCATAGCGCAGCCCCGGCAAGGCAATCCCCGTCTCCTCAAAAGTCTCCCGAAGGGCGGCCGAATAAGGATCTTCAAAAGGATCCAACTTCCCACCTACCGGCACGTACATGCCCATGTTGGGCGCCTTCGCCCGCTTCAACAACAAGTACTGGCGCTCACATCGCAAAATGACCATGGCTGCCGCCCGCTTGAGGCCCGGCGTCACCTGAGGACGATTATCCATCGCAAAATCCTTTTCAAAAACCTGTAAATAAACATCGCGGATTCCCGATCTAAGCCGGAAACCCGCGACGAAGCGCAATTCTCATGCGCAAGGCAGTGCTATTATGCGCGGCTATTTAAGCGTATAGCGCACCGACAAAGAGCCGTAGTCTGCTCCAAAGCCCGAACCATAGCCGCCTATGAAAAACGTCGGAACCCAGTCAAGGCTCAGGTTAATCGGCGCATTCGGAATCTTGAAGTCTAAGCCCAAATAGCCCTGAATGCCGAAAGAAACATTCGACTCGTCCTCGAAAAATACGTCGTCGTCAAAACTCCACAGGTACAAGCTGGCGCCCCCGCCATAGTACCACTGAAGACCAGCAACGCCATTGATGGGGTTGTGCACCTGGTAAGCAGCCCCAACGGCAATCCAGCGCCAGCCAATGCTGTTCGAGCGGAAGCCAAGGATGCCCTCAAATGCAGCTTTTTCGGAAAGAAAAGTCTTGTAGGAAAGCGAAGTAGGATAACCCAAACGAAGACCAATGGCCGAGTTGTACGTCTGAGCAGCTACCTCCGTGGCAAAGAAAGTAGCAACGGTAACACACAAAGCAATGATAAGCTTTTTCATAAACGATGAGTTTTTGGAAATAATTTGGCTCAAAAGTAGGTACTACTATCCTAACTTTTGCCAATAATCGACAAAAAAAAAAGAGCGCCATTGACGAACAATGCGCGCTCCTGCGTAAATGTTTACCTGAAATCTCTTCTCTGATTTTCCGGGGGAAGGCCATTTATGCCTTCTTTATCCTTGCCATAAAACCTTTTACTGCGCCAGAATACCCTGGCAAACGCGGCTGATGACCTTGGCTATCCATACGCTGACTACAATGCCCAACGGCATACCTACCGTAAAACTGTTGATCGCCAGGCCAATGCTCAAACCCAGCAACAGGCCTATAGCCAGCCACCAAAATAATACAGATTGCGGATTGCTCAAACGCTGAATCATTGTTATACTCCTTTTTGTCTTTTGCCAAATAATTTTTTCCGTTTCGCAGGCTTTTCAAAGCTTGTATAAAATAAAAGACATTTATTAGCCTATTAGTCGGAATTATGTTGCAAAAGTATGCCGTTAAATTTAATTACACAAAATTTTAACTAAAAAAGTGTATTTCTTACACTATCCAAATAACCCTCCGTGCAAAGCGTCTTTTTAGGGCGTGCCCCCGGCCCCTTTTGCACATAGCCTGAGGCATGAACCGCCACCTTAGGGGCCGGGGTCGCGTCGTCCGCTCTTATAGGCCGGCTTTTATACGCTGCTATGTCGCATTACCTCAACACCGGGCAATTGCACAGGCTTGCCTGCCACTGGCCGGCCTATACCGCTTCCACCGCTCACGCAACTCCACAGAGCTACTGCCTGACCCTTCGGGTGAACCAGAACTTCTCCGACCTTGTTATTCCCAAAAATGTAGATCATGCCCAACCGGCTTCAATTTGAATCCAGCCCCTACCTGTTGCAACACGCGCACAATCCCGTCGATTGGTACCCCTGGGGCGATGAGGCCTTCGAGCGGGCCCGCCTCGAAAACAAACCCGTACTCGTAAGCATCGGTTACAGCACTTGCCACTGGTGCCACGTCATGGAGCGCGAAAGTTTTGAAAATGAAGCTACCGCCCGCCTCATGAACGACCTGTTCATCAACATCAAGGTCGACCGGGAAGAACGCCCCGATGTAGACCATATATATATGGAGGGCTGCCAGGCCATCAACGGCTCAGGGGGCTGGCCGCTCAATTGCTTTTTGCTGCCCGACCACCGGCCTTATTACGCCGCTACCTACTACCCGCCCCAACCTGCCTACAACCGCCCCTCCTGGTCGCAGGTA
>CAYOTJ010000094.1:0-10014 GCA_964406855.1 uncultured Saprospiraceae bacterium | reverse complement strand
CGATTGCGCCGGGCGTAGCGATCCATGTCGTAGCGCCCGTTGCGGTCGTATCCGCTGTCGTCGTCGCGGCGATGGCCGCCTCCTTTGCCGTTGCGGCCACTAAAGAAGATAATCAGCAAGACGAGCACAACGATAAAACCCAGGATCAGCCATACGGCAAAGCCCTTAGCTTCCTTAGTGCTATTGCCCTCTTCTGCGGTGTATTCCCCTCTGCCAAAATCCATGATGGCCGTAGTAGCCTGGTCAATCCCAGCGTAATAGTTGCCCTCTCGGAAAGCTGGGGCCATGATGTCGGAGACGATACGTTTGGCGCGGGCGTCGGGCAGAAAGCCCTCGGCGCCGTATCCGGTTTGGATGCGCATTTTGCGCTCATCGCGGGCGATGTACACCAATATGCCGTTGTCTTTGTCGTCGTTGCCGCCAATGCCCCACTCCTGGGCTAAGCGCACGGTATAGTCGAAAATTTCATCGCCTTCCAGCGAAGCCTCCGTAACGACGGCGATCTGAATGGATGTCTCGCGGGCGTAGGCATTGAGCTTGTTGCTGAGCTGGGCGCGCTGGCCTGCGCTCAGGAGGTTGGCGAAATCGCTGACCAATTGATGGGTAGGCGGAGGTATGGCTTTTTGGGCTTGTGCGGTATGAGCGCCCATCAGCGCCAGCAACACAACCCACAGGGCCAACCGGCGGCTTAGCGCTTGTAAAATAGGACGGGGCTGCCCCTTGGGGGTAGCAACGCGGATAGCATACGGCATTTTCATGGACAAACAGTTGGTGGGTGGTGTGATGTTGCGTATTCAAGGAGATGAGCAGCATCCCCTACTCGTCGTCGCCATACGAAACCTCATCGGATAGTTCGTTGACGTCGTTTTGCTCACGGGGGAAATACTGCTTTAGTTTATCGCCCACCTGGGCAATAACCAGAATGAGGCCTTCCACAAACTGGCCCTGGCGGAAGCGGGCTTGCATCAGGTCGCGCTCGGCCTGCCAGAAGTCGTCGCCAACTAAGGCATGAATGCCCTCGTCGCCGATGATGGCAAACTCGCGGCGCTGGGGTGCAATGAGGATGAGCACGCCATTGCGGGCTTCCGTCCGATGCATGCCTAAGCGGCGGAACACCCGCGCAGCTTCTTCCAGCGCGGGGCGCTCGGGGTTGCGATCGACGTGCACCCGAACTTCGCCCGACGTCTGGCCTTCAGCCGCGCGGATGGCCTCAATGATTCGCTGCTCCTCCTCGGGGGAGAAAAATCGCATGGCGAATGTTTTTAGAAAGCGACCTTGGGCGCATTCTGCGAGCCTTCCTGAGCCTCGAACTGCGCCTTCTGGCTAAAGCCAAAGATGCTGGCGAAGAAGCTGGCCGGAAAGCGGCGTATCGATTTGTTGTAGGCCGTAGAGGAATCGTTGTAGCGGTTGCGCTCTACGCGGATGCGGTTTTCCATGCCCTCCAACTGTGCCTGCAGATCGCGGAAGCTGGCGTTGGCTTGCAGGGTGGGGTAGCTCTCTACGCTCACCAGCAGCCTGCCGATAGACTGGCCTAACTCCGACTGTGCCTTTTGGAATTCGGCCATTTTTTCCGGCGTCAGGTTGGAGGGGTCTACTTGTATGGAGGTAGCTTTAGCCCGTGCATTGGTAACAGCTTCTAAGGTGCCTCGCTCAAAGTCGGCGGCGCCTTTTACGGTAGCTACTAAGTTGGGCACCAGGTCGGCGCGCTCCTGATAAGCGCTTTGTACTTTACTCCAGGCGTTTTCTACATCCTCTTCCATACCTACAAACTTGTTGTAGTTGTTGCAGCCGCCGGCTAAAAGAATGAGTACCAGACCAGCCAGTACGCCAATAACAACCAAAGATCTCATTGGTGTGGTGATTAAGTGAAACGAATGTTTTATTTACATCAGCATCATTTCTGACGCGTTTGTTCGGTTTGGTTACGCGCAAAGGCCCTGCGGATTTCCGCTCAGCCCTCCAGCGTGTTCAGCAGTTGCCGGGCTGCGCTGGACGTTGAGCGTCGCCCCGCCTGCACTTCGGCCTCTAACTGAGGCAGCAGCGCCTGTACGGCAGGGCGTTGGTAAAATGCGCTCAACAGTTGTTCGCGCAGGGCGTCGTGTAGCCAGTTTATCGACTGCCTACGCCTTTGCTCCTCAAAGTAACCATTTTCGCGCGTAAGGGCGCAATATTTTTCGACAGTCGTCCATATTTCTCCGATGCCCTGCTCGCTCAGGGCCGAGCAAGTGACCACTTCGGGCTGCCAATGGCTTTCCTTAGCCGGAAAGAGGTGTAGGGCCTGCCGATAGGCGGCCTGGGCGCGGCGGGCGGCCTGGGCAGCCTCGCCATCGGCTTTATTCACGGCGATGAGGTCGGCCATTTCCACTATACCCCGCTTGATGCCCTGGAGCTCGTCGCCGGCGCCGGGCAGCAGCAACAGCAGAAAAAAATCGGTCATATCGTGTACGGCTATCTCCGACTGGCCCACGCCCACCGTTTCTACCAACACCACATCATAGCCGGCGGCTTCGCACAGCAGCAGGGTCTCGCGGGTGCGCTGGGCTACGCCTCCCAGCGATTCGCCTGCCGGCGAGGGGCGTATGAAGGCCTCTTCGGCCATCGACAGGCGGGCCATTCGGGTTTTATCGCCCAGAATGCTGCCCCGGCTGAGCTGACTGCTGGGGTCTACCGCCAATACGGCCAACTTATGCCCGTTCTCTACTAAGTGCATTCCAAGCGCGTCGATGAAGGTGCTTTTACCCACCCCCGGCGAGCCCGTGATGCCAATGCGGGTCGATCGGCCTGCCAAGGGCATACAAGCATCCAATACCGCCTCGGCCAGCGCCCGGTCGGCGGGCCGCCGGCTTTCCATCAGCGTGATGGCCTGCCCCAGCGCCACGCGGTCGGCCCGGCGGATACCGTCGACGTAATACCCGGGCTCGCGCGCCGGCTTGCGGCGCAGGAGTAAGCGGGGGTTAATGCTGGCCGGCGCAGGCGCCGTTGTGCTATCCATGTTTTGGCGTATTAACGATTGTTAAGGCGCGACAACCATCGCTACCCATACGGGCTAAGGTGCTGAATGTGAGCGATAAGGTTTTTAACATTTTGCCCCCCTCGGGCGCCGATGTTAAAAAAGAACTAAACCGCCTTTACTTTAGATACGCCCACGCCCAATAAAATGTTCTTTGCACAGCAGTGCAGACTGCCCGGAGCCGGCCGCAGCAATTGCTTGGTTTCACTTACGCGTATTGTTGCATACTCCTCAGCTATTTGCCGGTTCCGGTCTTTTCTCCTTCTTCGGCCAACAGGGCGTGGAGTTTTTTTAATTGGTCGTCGCTGCCCAGTACAATGAAGCTGCCCCCCGGCCGGAGCGTGGTATCCGGGGGCGGGTTCACAAAGTAGGCGCCGCGCTCGTCTCGATAGCCAATGATGTTCACGCCCGTCTCGCGGCGCAGGTGCAGGTCGGCTATGGGGGCGTCGCGCATGGCCGATGGCAGGTCTTCAAAGGCTATCTCCTCAAAGCCTATGTCCGACTGGCTTTCGTTGGTGATAAACGAAAAGAACTCCACAGCGCCCGGTTTGGTCACGAGGGTCGACATATAGAAGCCGCCAATCTGCTCGGGCATCACTACGTGGTCGGCGCCGGCTTTTACTAATTTTTTTCCCGCCCGCGGTTCTGAGGCCCGACTGATGATGTTGAGGCGGGGATTGAGCTGCCGGGCCGTGAGCACGATGTAGAGATTGTCGGAGTCGTCGGCTAAGGCCGAAATGATGGCCTTGGCGCGTTGCAGCCCCGCGGCCATCAGCACCTCGTCCTGGGTGGCGTCGCCGTCTATAAACAGCATGGCGCTTTCGTCGTGCTGCAAGCGTTCAATTTTTTCGGTATCGCTGTCAATCACCACAAAGGGTATGCCGTGGCGCAGCAGGTTTTGGGCTACCTCTTTGCCGTACTTGCCATAGCCGCACAGTACTACGTGCTGGTTCAGCGAGTTGATGGTATTTTGCATACGCCTTATAAACCAGGTTTTGAAAAAATTACCCTCAATAATATAATAGGAAAACACCGCCAGGATATAGGCAAAAATGCCAATGTTGAGCAGGATAAACAGCGACGTAAACAGCCGCCCGCCCGGCGAAAGCGGCTCTACCTCCGTAAAGCCCACCGTCGATATGGTGATGACCACCATATACAAAGCTTCTACCAAATCGTAGCCTTCCATCCACATATACCCCAGCGTGCCTACCGCCATCTCTCCGGCCAGCAGCCAGATCGCAAGCTTGAAGTTCAGCACATTTTCCGGAAGTCGCCAGTTAGCCATGCACAGGTTTCATTGCGGGCTCAAAGATACTTACTGCTTCGCCAACTTCTCCCTGAAAACTAACCGCCCGTTTTCATTAAAAGGATAAAATAAAACATCCCCTGCCGGAGCGCCTATGCGTCAAGATTTTCTTTGGTAGGGGCCCTGCCGCCCGCGCTGCCATAGCGGCCTGCTTCACCGGGCATCCTGCGGCAGCGCAGGCGTCACCCCGTGTTCCGCTCTTATGGGCCCGTGCCTCCATTGGCCGTATACCTCCGTTAGCCAACGGGCCCATACCGCTTCACCCGGTGGGCCGGGCGCCTGCTAAAAGTGGCGTCTTACCGGGCGGGAAGCATTTTTGTCCTGCGTGCCATCCCTTTGACGCCCCGTCTGCAAAGCCAGGCAGACGCCCGTAACAGCATCGCCCCCCTCATCACGCCCGTGGCCATACGCTTGCGCCGAAGCTTTTTCGGGCCAAATTTTTTTCGAAAAAGAGCTTATTTATGATCATTTTTTCATGTTTAAATGGCCCTCATGTAGAAAAACCCCTGATTCTCATAAAAATATACCGCTTGCCGCTCCAACTATCACATTTATTTTCTTCCTTTGTATCGTCAAACGGGAATTGAACACTGTGGAAGCTATTTTATCAAGCCAAAGCGCTAACGGGGAACGTGTGCGCGCTTGGGTTATACTCCTGTTGCTGAGTATAATCTGGGGAAGTTCCTATATTCTAATCAAGAAGGGATTGGAGGTATATACCCCTGCCCAGGTGGCTTCTATCCGCCTGAGTATTTCTGCCCTTGCCTTTTTTCCATTTTTTGTGGCGCGTTTATCGAGGCTGTCTTGGGCACAGTTGGGTTTACTCATTTTGGTAGGGCTTACGGGCAGCGGCATTCCTGCCTTTTTATTTGCTACAGCCCAAACGCAGCTCAGCAGCTCGGTGGCAGGCATACTCAACTCGCTGACGCCCATTTTTACGCTTTTCCTGGGGCTTACCTTCTTTGGCGCTTCGGCGCCTTCTACCAAATTGGTAGGTATCGTATTGGGGCTGGCGGGCGCCATTGCATTGGTGGTGATGGGCCCCGGGGCCGGCCTGTCGAGCAACCTATGGTATGGCGGGCTTATTGTACTCGGGGCTGTGTGTTATGCCATCAGCACCAATGTAGTAGGGTTTCATCTCCGCGATGTAGATTCGCTCACCATTAGTGCGGTATCTTTTTTTCTGGTAGGTGTGCCGGCCTGTATGTATCTGTTCTTCTCTTCTGATTTTACAACCCAACTGAGCAGCAGCCCCGGCGCCTGGCAAGCCTTGGGCTATCTGACGGTACTGGCCATCACGGGCACGGTGTTTGCGTCGGTGTTGTTCTTTAAGCTCATCCAGTCTACCAGTCCGGTATTTGGCAGCACGGTCAGCTATATTGTGCCTGCTATTGCCCTGTTGTGGGGCATCTTCGATGGCGAGCTTATCTCTTCGGCTCAGTTTACAGGTTTGGGCCTTATCTTAGCTGGCGTTTACCTCAGTCGGCATTGATGTTGGCGCCCTTCCACCAGGGGCCTTCCCAGCGATACAAAACGCCCACATAGGCCAGTAGCAGCGCGGTATGCACGGCCATCTTCAAGGGCAATGCAGGCGACAGCCACGCCTGGAAGGCCGTGCTCAGCGCATACAGCCCCAGCGCCAACAGCAGATAGCGCGCCATAATGGCTACCGGGTAATTGACGGGCATAATACGGCGCCCCACCCAATAACTGGCTACCCCCATAAAGCCATAACAGCCCAGCGAAGCCCAGGCTGGCGCATAATAGCCCATGCTCGGGATAAACAGCCAGTTTACCGCCAATGTGATCGCCATGCCGCCCAGTGCAATGTACCCGCCAATGGGCGTTTGGTCGGTGAGCTTATAACTCATGGCAAAGTTGAAGTACAACCCCAGGAAAAAGTTGGCGGCCAGTAATATGGGGAGTATCCCCAGCCCTTCCCGGAAATCGCGGCCCAGAAAATATTGAATCAGGTCGACGTAAAACACAATGCCCAGAAAAGCTAAGCTGCCCACCAGCGCAAAGGCGCGGGCCACCAGCCCAAAAATGGCCTTGTTGTCGTTCTGAGCCGTATAGCGGAAGAAGAAAGGCTCGGCAGCGTAGTTGAAGGCCTGGATAAACAGGTTCATCAATATGGCCAACTTAGCCGCTGCGGCATATATGCCCGCCAGCGACTTGTTGAATTCCAGATCAGGACTGGCCCAAGCCTTCAGCAGCGGTACGCCTATGAGCTGATTGACTACACCCGCCAACCCGGCCAGCACCAGCGGAAGCCCATAGGCCATCATCTGGCGCCACAGACCAGCGTCAAACCAAGGAGCAACCTCTCCCTTGCGCCTAAAGTATAAGGGCGCCAGCCACACCAAAGTAAGGGCGCTGGCCAACAGATTGGCCCAAAATACATAAGCAATCCGGTCGGCGGGGTCGTACCAGCCCGCTATGTGCTGCCATCCGGCCGCCTGTAGCCGGGGCGCGGCCTCCAGCATAAAGAACAAAATGACAATATTGATAAAAATGGCCCCCAGCTTGATGGCGGCGAAGCGCGTGGGCCGGCCTTCGAGGCGAAGCTGGGCAAAGGGTATGGCCGCTAAGGCATCGAGCACTACAATAACCGAAAACAGAACGACATACTCAATTTGATCGGGGTATTTTAGCCAGGCCGCAATGGCCGGCGCCAGCCCGATGAGCAGGGCCAGCAGCGGTATGGCCGTACCCATAATGGACACAGAGGCGGTGCGAAAAGCCCGCTGCCGGTTTTGGGCCTCCCGCCCGTAGCGAAAAAAAGCCGTTTCCAATCGGTAGGTAAATAATACCATCAGCAGGGCAATGTAGGTATACAGCTCGTTGACGATGCCGTATTCGCCCGTAGTAAATACCCGGGTGAGGTAGGGCGTAAGCGCTACCCAATTGATCAGGCGACCCAAAATGCTGCTGATGCCGTAAATAGCCGTTTCACCGGCCAGCTTCTTCAGTAGAGACATGGCTTGATAGGAGCCGGGCGCTTTGCCCTGGCTCCGGCGCAAAGATAGCATTCCCGCCTTGCTGACGCGGGTTAAACATGGCAATTAATTCAGCTTCATGCTCAGGCCCAACTGGCAGCCATAGCGCCGGGCGCGAGAGTCGGCGGCTTCATGGAGGCGGGTAAGGCTGGTTTGACCAAAAGGTTGTAGGTATACCTCCCAGCGCGGCGCCAGCCGGTAGCCCAGTTCGAGGCTGCCCGTCCAGTTCAGGAAACTCACCCGGGTATCTTCCTGGCCGCGCAACACGCGGGGCCTGAGGGGGCGAAGGGCGCCGGGAGCAGTTACTTGCAGCGTTGTTTGCAGGGTGCTCAGTTGTTGCACTTCCCAGGAGGGCCCCGTCAGCAGACCTAACCGCCAGCGGTTTCGCTGGCGATGATAGCCTATTTGCAGGGGCGCCTGCCAAGACGCCAGCGCCTGCCGGCTACCCACGGTAAAAAACAAGTAAGTAGGCGCAGGGGCCGGCTGGTCGGCGCCTCGCCTTAGCTCTACTTCCAAGTCGGTATCGCCGTAAGGGCTCGAAAGGTTAAGTCCGTAGGTACTCACCTGCTCGCCCGCCGGATTGGTTTGTTCGCCTGCGGGGTCATACGCGCGCCGAAAACGCGATAAACTTCCGAAAGCGCCATTATAATGCGATAGTCCGAGGCCTATCGACAAGCCGCCTGCCCATTGGTAGCGCAGGCGCAGGCCCTGCTCGGCTTCCCATGCTATATTCTGCCGGCTGCGCAGTGGTTGGGCGCCGGCTGGCGCCGGGCTTTCCCATACATAGTTGCCGGAGGCGGGCGCGGTATAGAGCGATAGCCACCATTGGCCGCCCCGATTGGGATACTCGATCGCCTTACTTTGGCGTGCAAGCACGCGATCAGGGAGTAACGCTAATGGTCGGCCGGCCAGCGGTTCCACCGCTGTATACTCAGCCCCGACGTTAACCTTATCTTCATGCTTGGTTTCATCCTTAACCACAGCCCCGCTCCAATCTGCCTGCCCATCAGCAGTTGCAAGCAACTCGTCGGCAGTCGGCTCGGCCGGGATGACGGGGTTTACCTGGGCATAAGGTGGCGCAACAGGGCCAATGCCCACAACAGCGCGGGATAAAGAAGCAGGCGTAGCGACAACCAATGGAGAAGCGGAAACCGCCGCAGAAGAGGAGGCGATTGACGCCGCCGCAAGGGCGCCGCTTACAGCCGCAGGGCAATACTCCGACGAGGCGGCGGCTCTGGCTTGCAAACCCACTTCCGCAGGGGGCGCCACTGGAGCAGGCGTTGGCGCCGGCATTTGGCGCAGGCCATGCCACCCCAGCAATAACAGGCCGGCGCCCGCCAGCCACCACCATACCAGCAGGGCACGGCGGCGGCGCGGCGGCGGCAGGTCGGCTTCAATGCGCCCCCAGAGTGCATCGGAGGGTTGCTCAGGAGCATCGGGGTCAACTTCCCAGCGGCGCAGGCGGTCGCCAGGATCGGAATTGTGGGGATTATATGGAGGTATATGGTTGTCCATAGGCCATTGCATTAGTAGGTTGAGGGTTTTATGACGCCTGTGCCCAGCTTGCGCCGCAACAGCGCTTTCGCTTTGTGGAGTTGTGATTTCGAGGCGCCCACCGAAATGCCCAGTTCGCGGGCGATGTCGATGTGGCTGAAACCATCTACCACGTATAGGTTAAAAACAGCGCGGTAGCCGTCGGGGAGTTCCCGGATGGCGGCCAACAACTGTGGCATAGGCACATCAAGGGGGTTTTCGGCTTCATCGGCGGCAGCATCGGGAAGTCGTTCTAAAGCCGGTTCGTCGAGCTGCTGCCATTCGGGCCGCCAGCGCAATTGCTGCAGCGCAACGTTGATGGTCACACGGCGCAGCCAGCCCCCCAGAGCGCCCTGTCCTTTGAACTGCCCCAGGTCGCGAAAGACGACGAGAAAACTTTCGTGCAAAAAGTCTTCAGCTTCCTGAGGATCGCGGGCGTAGCGCAGGCACAACCGATACAACGGCGTCTTGTACTGCTCATACAAAGCCCGCTGGGCGTTCCGGTCGTGGCGCAGGCAGGCGGCTACTATGTGCTGATCGTCGTACTGCAAAGTCCGTTGGTTGAGGGTGGTTCTGCCGTTTGATCGTAAGGTACGGTAAGCGTTTAAAGGTTGCCTGGCACAAGCTCGTTTTTTGTATGTTTTTTTGGGAGCGCCCTCATAAAACTCAACTCGGTCAACTGACAAACGCCTTACCTTTGCGCCGCAACCAAATACAAACCAAACCGAATGAATACCTCCACACAACAAACCATAGCCGTGCTGGGCAGCGGCGCTATGGGTTCGGGCATAGCTCAGGTGGCCGCTCAGGCGGGTCATACCGTAATCGTTTACGACCTTCAGCCGGCAGCTCTCCAGCGCGCGGCCGAAGGCCTGCGCGCCACCCTGGCCAAACTGGTAGAAAAAGCGCGCATGACCGCCCCGGAAGCGGAAGCCCTGCTGGGGCGCATACAATATACCCATCAGTTGGAAGACTGCGCTCCGGCTGCCTTGGCCATTGAGGCAGTGGTGGAAGATTTGGGCGTAAAGCGGCAGTTGTTTGCCCGCTTAGAGGAACTGCTGCCCGCCGAAGCGGTGCTGGCCTCCAATACCTCTTCTTTGTCCATTACCTCCATCGCCGCCGCCTGCCGGCGGACGGAGCGCGTCGTTGGGTTGCACTTCTTT
>CAYOTJ010000093.1:0-10025 GCA_964406855.1 uncultured Saprospiraceae bacterium | reverse complement strand
CATTGGCGGGCACGGTAAACGGCTGCCGCTCGATGGTGTAGACAAAGCTCCAAGTGGCGGTATTGCCCTCGCAATCGGTGTAGGTATAGGCGTAGGTGCGCGTGCCCTCACAGGTCAGCGGATTGGGGCTGTCGGTGATGACGGGCGCGGCGGGCGTGAGTGTTTCTCCGCAGTTGCTGGTTACGGTGGGCAGCGCGGGGGCGGTGGCATTGGCCAAGCAAGCTACCGTGGAAGCGCCATTGGCGGGCACGGTAAACGGCTGCCGCTCGATGGTGTAGACAAAGCTCCAAGTAGAAGAGGTGCTGCCGCAGGTATAGGTGTAGGTATACGTGCGTGTCCCTTCGCAAGCGACCGGGTCGGGGCTGTTGACGATCACCGGGCCGGTAGGTGTGATGGTTGAGCCATCGCAACCCATGACGGTCGGCGGGGTGGGGGTTGTGGCGGCGCTTGGGCAGGCCACCGCCAAGGAGCCGTTGGCGGGTACTACCGGGTTGGACAGCGTGCCGGGTATGGTGGCCACGGCTGCCGACTCGGCGCTGGTGATGTTGCCGTCCAAGTCGCATACGCAGCGCGTTTTGATGCTTTGTGCGGGGCCGTCTTGGTCGTAAATGGGCAAGCTTGTCGTCCAGCCGCTGTTATTGACATTGTATTGCAGCGTTGAGCCTGCCGGGCAGGGCGTGCCCGAAGGCGCCGTAATGCTGCCGCCGCCAAGCGTGCAACCGCTGCCGCAACTGCTGTTGACGATGCTCACATTAGCCGGGGCGCCGCCGAAAACAGGGCAGGCATTGCTGATGGTGACGGCGTTGCTGGTAGCCGTATTGGGGCTGGCGCAATTGTCGCTACTGGTGAGTACGCAGGTAATTACATCGCCGCTGACGAGCGTATTATCGGTATAGGTATTGCTGTTGGAGCCTACGTTATTGCCATTTTTTTTCCATTGATAAGCAGGCATACTACCCCCATTGACCGTTGTGGCCGTGAAGGTGACAGAAGTGCCAGGGGTAATGGCGCTGCCCGGGGCAGCCGTAATGGAGATACCGGGAGTGAAGTTCGGCAATAGCGAACCACAGCCGCCGGAGAGGGTTACGCCGCCGTCCCAGCCGTCGCAAGGCAGATTGGTTGTGGAACCTGCGCTTGAGTGGTTGGTGTGAATTAATTCGGCATCCGGACCAAATTGTATCTCCCACTGGTTAAAATGCCAAACGATAATAAAGTTGCCGTTGGCCCATTTGGGCGCGCCGTTTTGACTGCCGGAGGGCGTGTAAACCCCGTTGATCTGAGCAAAACCAGAGCCTGAAACCACGATGTCGGAAGGTACAAAAACACAGGGTTGAATGTCCTCCACAATGCGCAAAGACGAAATCTGGTCGTTGATGCCACTACCCACAAAATTCACAGTACCTGTAAACTCTACCGGATCACCTTGAAAATTGGCCTCCGGATAGGCAATTACTTTATAGCCTGGCGCAATCTGCATGGCGCTTATGTTGTCGTTGCCCACCCCTGTAAAGAGCGAGTTTACATCGTAGTCAGCCTGGCCAAAGTCTTGAACGCGGCCGCTTAGGTTGGCATCTGAATAGACGCGTACAATCTTGGGCGCACTTAATAATTCCCACTCCAGAGATAAGTTATAGTTTACCCCTTCGCCAAGCCATAATAAATCCAGGCTATTATACCCCAGGTTCATATTGGAGGGGTTTAAGACAAGCATGTTAGATAAAAGTGTTGCCGGGTTGTCGTCACTGTTGATGACACAATTATCGTCGTAGGTGTTGTCATTTCCACAACCGTCTTCCTCCCAGGCAAATGCGCCAAAGTTGATCAGCAGCGGCGAGGCCGCAGAAACGACACGAAAGTTGTCGGGCAACATATACCGGCCGTCTCTGTCCATTCGCTGCCATTCGCAGTTCTTGTCATCTCCGGCGATAAGCTGAGTATAGGAAGTGGCCGGAACCTCCGGGTCAAGCGACTCTATGAAAGCCGTTACATCGTACCTCGGGTCGGGGTTTTCGTCAAAACCACACCCTCCGCCATTGTCTTGAATGCGGTACCAGGCAATGCGGAGGTTGTAAATGTAAAAATTGGTATTGGTCGCTGCCGCAACCTCTGCCTTGTCTGTTAGCGCCTTGGCGGGCCGCGGTGCGGCGGCTTGGGTAGCAATGGTGCTTAGGAGCAGCGCCATACCTAAAAAGATGCGCCCCAAAGTGGTGAGATCGGGCCCTCTTAGTGAAAGGGATTTATCTGTAAAACTTTTCATCGTGAAAATTATTTATTATATTAAATCACATGGAAAACAAGTGCAAAAAACAGGGATGCAAGATTCATGGCCTAATTTTTGGGGTGGACTAAAGGTGGACAAATGCGCTTTGACGAGCGTATGGGGCCCGGCAATCACTAATTTTGCCTTGCTTCGTAAATTAGCATATATGAGGGCGCTACTTTTTTGTATGGTTTTACTCGGGTTGTCCTTATTAAGCGCTTGCGATGAGTTGGGTCAATCGCCTGTTCCGGACACCACAAATGACCTCATTCCTGCCTTCGGAGATACCTTGTCGGCCGCGCAATTAGAGCAAGCGCTGCTCAATACCCCTTCTGCATTGCAGGACACCTTTTTTAAGCGGCAGCTACAAGCGTGCTATATCAGGATGGACACCGCCTGCCTTGGCCGAAGCATTCAGGTTTATGAAAAACTACAACCGCACAATCCCGCAGTGCAAGCCATCGGCCTGCACGTGCGCGGCTATATGCATACCTGGGCAAGTCGTTACGATTCAGCCGAATACTATTACAACAAAGCCTTGAAACTGAGCGAAACCGCTAATTACAAATGGCTTAGCGCCCGCATACTCATCTCCCGATCGGGCAACATCAGCCAAATGGGCAACATTGAGCAGGATATACGCTGGAAATACCAAGCGCTGGAATTTGCCAACCAAAGCCGCGACAGCAGCCTCATCATCAATGCCTACATGGCGCTGGCTAACTCGTTGGGGCGAAACCGGGACTACCACAAAGTCAAGGAGATCATGCAAGGGCTCATCCCCCGCGTTCGGAATAATGTCGACCTCAGCTTTTGCCACATGATCTACGCTAAAGCATTGGCAGATACCGGGCAAAGCGAGGAAGCGCTCTCGTTTATGCGACTGGGGCTACAAATGCGCTTTGATCTCAACATGCCGCCAAGCACCATATTTGAAGGGCGGTACCACATTGGGAGAATACTAAACAGCCTGGGGCGCTATCAGGAGGCGTTGGATACCCTTAAAATAGCAGAAAAACAGCTCGGCCAGGTGAACAACAGGCAAATGGCGCCGGTGTTTTTCAATACCATCGCCAAGACCTATGAAAAATTAGGCGATCTTACACAAGCATCCAAGTACGGCAAACTGGCGCTGGAGATTTCCGAAACAAGCAAAGACTATAATCAGGCACAACAGGCCGCCTTTACTTTATATACTACCGCTAAACAAACCCAAAATACAACCGCCGCCCTGTTCTATCATGAACTGTACAAGCAGAATCAGGATTCCTTGTATAAAGCCGAAAAGGAAAAGGAAATTCAACAACTCAATGTACGCTACGAAACCAGGGAAAAAGAGCAAAAAATTAGAACGCTGGAACGGGAAAAAGAACTCACCAGACAGCGTAACGCCTGGATTGTAACAGGTGTGTTGCTCCTCGCACTGGCTGGATTTTATGCCAATCGCCTTCATATAAAGCGGCGAAGGGCAGAACTTGAGGCCGACCGGGCGCGCAGCGAAGCCAAAGCCCAACAACTGGCCCAACAGGTAGAGCTGCAACAGTTAGAACTCGAAAGCCATAAAAAAAGCCTCAATGATTTTACCCGGATGCTCATCGAAAAAAATGAACAAATCCAGTGCTTCTACGAACAAATGAAACCCGAGGCCAGCCCGTCGGCAGATGTGATCCCGCTCAGCAGCATGAGAATCCTTACCGATCAAGACTGGCTACAGTTTCAAGAGCGCTTTAGCCGGGTTTACCCCGGGTATATCCAACAGATTCGCCAACAACATCCCGAACTTTCAGCCGCAGATACCCGCTTCTTGGTGTTGGATAAAATGGGTATCAGTCTGAAAGAAACAGCCTCCATATTAGGCATTGGCCTCGAAGCAGTAAAAAAAGGCAGGTACCGGCTTCGCAAAAAACTGAGCTCAGCAAGTGGAGCGTCGGCATCAATTGCAGGAGGGATGGTATAGATATGCCTGATAACTATGGTTTTCCAAGCCAGGTTCATAAAACCTCAGCTTGGAAAACCCAACCTTCTCTACTTCTCCTACCGCAGCGCCTTCAACCACCACAGCACGCCGCCGCCCGCTAAGCCTACGGCCGCGCTGATGAAAGCGTTGAGCCCGTGGCCGTACAGCAGGCTGCCCGTAGCAAACAGCGCCCCATACACCAGCAGCACGCCCCCGAACATGGCCAGCAACTGCCGAGGCAGTTGGCCCGAGCCCGTAGGTTGCAGCCCGCCGGCAGCAATCACCGGCTTCCAGCCCGGCCCCTGCGGCCGTATGTGCTCGTAAAAGCGAATGAGCGTCTCCATGCGCGTAGCCGGCGTGAGGAAGGTAACGGCTATCCAGCCCGCCGTAGTGATGCCCACGCCCAGCAGCAACTCCTGAGAGCTCGACAACATACCCTTGGGCAGCGCCAGCTTGAACACCAGCGCGCACACAAACGAAATTACCAGTGCCGCCAGCTCGCTGTACGCATTGATGCGCCACCAGAACCACCGCAAAATGAGGATGAGCCCCGTACCGGCCCCCATGAGCACAATGATGTCGAAGGCTGCCTTGGCGCTCTCTAAATACAGCGCAATCACCGCCGAAGCCGCCATCAGCAGCACCGTCGACAACCGCCCCACCTGCACCAATTGGCGCTCAGTGGCCTGAGGGTTCACAAAGCGCTTGTACACGTCGTTCACCACATACGACGAGCCCCAGTTGAGGTGCGTAGAGATCGTCGACATAAAAGCCGCCATCAGCGCCGCCAGCACCAAGCCCACCAGCCCCGCCGGCAGGAAGGTCATCATGGCGGGGTAAGCCAAGTCGTCGTTGATGATGTTGTCCGACACATGCGGGAAGGCCGCCTTGATGGAAGCCATATCCGGGAACACCACCAGCGAAGCCAGCGCCACCAATATCCACGGCCAGGGCCGCAGGGCATAGTGGGCAATGTTGAAAAACAGCGTAGCCCCTACGGCATGGTCTTCGTTCTTGGCCGCCAGCATCCGCTGGGCAATGTAGCCGCCGCCGCCCGGCTCGGCGCCGGGGTAGTAAGCCGCCCACCATTGTACCGCCAGCGGTATCACCAGCAGCGTCACCACTAAGTCGGTATTGTTAAAGTCGGGGAAAAACGACAGCTTGCCCGCCACATTCGGGTGCGCCAGCATGGCCTCCAAGCCGCCTACCTCCGGCAAGCCCACCACGTATACCGCCGCCCAAATGGAGCCCGCCATCGCCATCAGAAACTGCACAAAATCGGTGAGGATAATGCCCCGAAAGCCCCCCACCGCCGAGTACAACACCGTAATCACGCTGGCCGCCAACAGGGTGCGCGCCGGCGGCATATTCAGCATCACGCTGCCAATTTTAGCGGCCGCCAAGCATACCGTAGCCATCACCAGCACATTGAAGATAACCCCTAAGTATACGGCCCGGAAACCCCGCAAAAAGGCCGCTCCGCCCCCGCTATACCTGATTTCGTAAAACTCCAGATCGGTGAGCACCTCCGAGCGCCGCCACAGCCGCGCATACACAAACACCGTCAGCATACCCGTCAGCAAAAAAGCCCACCAGGCCCAGTTGCCCGCCACGCCGTCTTTGCGCACCAGATCGGTCACCAAGTTGGGCGTATCCGCCGAAAAGGTCGTCGCTACCATCGACACGCCCAGCAGCCACCACGGCATACTGCGCCCCGACAGGAAAAAATCCGACGTGCTCTTGCCCGCACTGCGCGAGGCCCATAGCCCTACTACCAGCGATACGGCAAAAAAAGCAAAAATAATCCCCCAGTCTAATGCGCTCAATATCATGGTTTTTCGTTTTTTTATTATTGAATATAGGTTCTGTATTAGGGGCCCCGCCGCATAGCACCCACGCCTTTTATCACCTTGCGCGGCGCCGGGTGTTCCGCTATTATACCCGCCCTTTGGGGGGCGGGCATACCGCTTCACCCCCTGGTCCGATCCTCCAAGACGCCTATTTCCCGCTCAGCAAGTCTATTCCTTAACCCGCCTGCCCGCCTTCGCCAGCGCCGCCCGCCCAGCCAAGAGCAGTAGCCTGTGCAGGGCATCTGGATGGGCTAAGTCTTGCCAGGAGAAAAAGTAATATTGGTCCTCTTTAAAGCCTCCTTGAAGCGACTCGAATACCCATACACCCTCTTTGGCAGCCAAGATAAAACGATTTGCCTGTAAACGCACGGCATAAGATCTTGCTTGCAAAAAAGCTTCACGCAACTCCCGTGCGTTATGAATACTCCATTTCGCCTCCAGTACCATGGCTGCACTTTCTTCTCCCCGCCGGGTATTTGGAAAAAAGCAGTAGTCAGGGTAGTAACGCTCTCCTCGCCCCATACGAATGGGCATTTGGCGCAGCCAGTCTTTAGATTTGAAGCCCAGTTTATCCAGTAGAGGCTCTACTAAGTACTGTTCCACATCCCTTTCATCCGCCAGCAGTATATTGTCGTCTATACCTGGTAGAGGTTGTAGTTTGGGCAATGATTCTATATCAAACCCCTTTTCCGCCCATAAGCGCAGCATTTCCTGATACTCTTCGTAAGTAACCGGATAACCGTTGACCCCTTGGAAGCTATTTCTTGCCAATGGAGTTTTAGAAAGAATAGGATTAGTTAGAATGTCATGATAAGAAATGAAAGGAACACGTTGGCAGTTAGATATATACGCTTGGTTGTAGTAATAAAAAAAGACATCAATATTACCCTCGGTAACAGCTTGCCATACAGAGTGTATGCAACTTCTTGGCGACCAACAGTACATGATAATTATATCCCCTGGGCGCGTATTAATATTACATTGCCATGAAGTCAGATCATCTATTGTAGCATTATCAATAAAGTGAAAATCAGTTCTACCTGCTCCAACATACCAAACTTTTGAGGGACGAGGTAGATCCCTATTCTCGGTAATACTCCATTTTTGCTGTATTGCTTGGTCAGCAGCTTTAAAAGCAAAGTCAAAAAAGAAGGCAATTAACTCGGGAGGTAATAACTGGTTTTGTTGGCGAAAAGCGTGAACCTCTCGGCAAATATGTAAATAATACAAAAGCCGTTGCTTTTTATCTTTTTTTAAGGGATAAGGCGGCAAGGCGATTTGAAACAAGTCGCAAATAACCCTGAATAATTGTAAATTAAGGCCTTGTGATCTTGTGTATAAATACGGAAATGCCCATTCCGGAAATACCGCGTACAGGGCATTTGAAATGATTTCAATATCGCCCATCCATAAGGCATAATCTCCAGCCGGGATCAGCGTGAACCCTTTGAAGGAGATGCCTTCTTCCACCCATTCCACAAAGCGGCGTTCAAAATCTTCTTTGGTGCTGAGTTGTGCGGCTTCCGCCTGGAAAAAGTGGTGATACAGCCGCTGGACATTGGCCCATATACCTACTTCATTTTCCTTAGTATATTGCTCCAGACCTAAGCGCTTTAACTCAGCGGCATCTTTATTGGTGAGTAACTGCAAGTTGACTTCATCCCAGTCGAACTCAGTTGCAGGAGCACAATCACGGATGAAGGCAGCGCCTTCATCCGAAGCCTTATACAGCGACCATATGTATGCATTAAAAAGCATTCTTATTCCACCACCACTTCATCCACAAACAACCAGGCTTCATGACCGGCGCCTTGGGCGCCCGCAGGGATTACCCCATATCGATTGACTTTGACTTTGAGGTAGCGGCCCTGTTTGCCGGCCAAGGGCACGGCTATCGGTACCACATTGCCCTCGCCGGCGGCGTTTACCGTAGCGCTGCCGGCCGCTACAAATCGTTGCCCATCGTCCGATAAGCTCACCTCCACCGAGCGGGGCGCATAAATCCACTGTCCTTCCGAACGATAAAAGCGCAGGCTTACGCCTTGCAGGCTTTGGGCCTCGCCCAGGTCGACGACGGCTTCGAAGTCGAGGCCTTCAAAGCCTAACCACTCTGCATCGCCATAGCGCTCGTCGCTGCCCATCACGCCGTTGAGCGCCGAGCCCGGCCCGGCGCCGGCGTATTGCTTGGCGGGCGGGTGGGTGAGGCGGATGGCCTTACCCGCCGCCTTATGCCCCCTGAACTGCAAGCTGGCGCCCCTACCCACGGGCGCGCCGTCGCGCACCGTGAAGGCTTTGAGCGTTACGTTGCCTTCCTTCAGCGGTATGGGCTGCTCATAGCGGGCCGAGGCAGGCGTAGGCGCGCTGCCGTCGAGGGTATAATGGATGTCATTGCCGGGCGCATCTGTGAACAGGCGCACCCGCACGCCCTGACCGTCGCCGGCCAGCACTTCGGTTTTTACGTTGTCGAGGTGATTGGCGGCCTGTATGCCCCAAGCCCGCAATCGGGGCAGGTGGTAAGACAGCCGCGTGGCAAAATCGGCGTAGTTGCGGCGCTCGGGCTGCGTCCAGCCGATCTCGGCCATGGCGCAGGCGCGGGGCCATACCATGTATTGCAGCTTTTCGGGCGTAGGTATGTACTCTGTCCACACATTGCCCTGGGCGCCTAATATGTGGCGCGCCTGCTCGGCGGTGAGCGCCTCGGGTATGGGTTCGTAGCTGTACACCTTCTCCAAAGGCAGGAGCCCGCCTATGGCCAAGGGCTCGTCGGGGTGATCGTCCTGATAATAATCGAAGTAGCAAAAAGAGGTAGGCGTCATGATGACGTCGTGCCCGCTTTGGGCGGCGGCAATGCCGCCTTCTGTGCCGCGCCACGACATAACGGTGGCGTTGGGCGCCAGCCCGCCCTCCAAAATTTCATCCCAGCCAATGAGCTTGCGGCCGTTGGCATTCAGGAAGCGCTCTATGCGCCTTATGAAGTAGCTCTGTAGCTCGTGTTCGTCTCGCAGGCCCTCGCGTTGCATCAGTTGCTGGCAGAAATCGCTCTGCTCCCAGCGGGTTTTGGGGCACTCATCGCCGCCAATGTGGATGTATTCCGATGGGAAGAGGGCCATCACCTCCCGCAGCACATCCTCCAGGAAGGCGAAGGTTTCCTCCTTGGGGCAGAATACGTCTTCAAATACGCCCCACTTGGTAGCGGGTTCAAAAGGGCCTGGGGTGCAAGCCAGTTCGGGGTAAGCCGAGATGGCCGCCTGGGCGTGGCCGGGCATTTCTATCTCCGGAATGACGGTTATGTAGCGTTCGGCGGCGTAGCGCACTACCTCCCGCACTTCGTCGTGGGTATAATAGCCGCCATAGCGCTTGCCATCGAAGCGCTGGGGCTCGTCGCTGTAGTGCCCGACGAGGGTTTCGCGGCGGTAGGCGGCTACCTCTGCCAAGCGCGGGTATTTTTTGATCTCAATGCGCCAGCCCTGATCGTCGGTGAGGTGCCAGTGGAAGCGATTTTGCTTGTGTGCCGCCAGCATATCGATGTATTGCTTCACGACGGCCACGGGGAAAAAGTGCCGCGCTACATCGAGGTGCATACCCCGGTAGGGGAAGCGGGGGGCGTCGTCGATCTTTACGCAGGGCACAAACCAGGTTGGGCCGGCCGCCGATTGGGGGGGCAGCAGTTGCACTAAGGTTTGCAGTCCGTAAAAAGCGCCGGCCGGAGTCGAAGCCCTGATGGCAATGCGCTCGGGCGTCACGTCTAATTGGTAGCCTTCGGCATGGGCTATGGCGTCGTCTTTGACGAGCGCTATGGCGCCATCTGGGGCATTGGGCAGCGGTAAGCCCGTCTGTTGGCGCAGTTGTTCGGCGGCCTGCCGGGCCAACTCGGGCCAGGCGGCGTCTACGGCTAAGGCCGTTTTATGGTTCCAGCGGAAGTAGCCCTCGCCCTGTTCCAGGTTACGGGGTTGCGGAA
>CAYOTJ010000092.1:0-10107 GCA_964406855.1 uncultured Saprospiraceae bacterium | reverse complement strand
GGCGGGCTGAACAGGAAAAAAATCCTCAAGCTTGAGGGTGATGAGGCCGCTGTTGGCTACCCGGTTTACTAAGGGCGTATCCATGAGGCAGTGAGTTTGATCGCTGTGTCGAATGAAATAATTTCAAGGCTATTCTTCCGCTCCTTCAGCCCCGGCAAGGTCTTCTTCTATGCCGCCTTCTTCGCCGATGCTGTTTTCGGGCATCTGAAACTCCTTGGGTTTGGGCAGTTCTTCGAGGCTGCGCAGCCCGAAGTAGTCCATAAATTTTTCAGTAGTACCGTACAGCAGCGGCCGACCCGGCCCATCGCTGCGGCCTACGATAGAAACAAGTTCCTTCTCCAATAGTTTTTGCAGCGCGTAGTCGGAGTTGACGCCCCGAATGCGCTCCAGATCGCTCTTGGATACCGGCTGCCGATAGGCAATGATGGCTAAGGTTTCGAGGGCCGTGCGCGATAGCCGCTTGCGGGTAGTTTGCTTGAGGTAAATGCTTACGGTATGATGATAAGCTCCCTTGGTAAGGAACTGATAGCCGCCGCCTATGGCTACCACCTCAAAGGAGGAGTCGTCGGAGGCATAGCGTTGCTGCAACTGTCCAATGGCCTCAAGCAAGGCCTCCTCGGTGAAGGCCATGCCCAATACCTCTTCTAAGCAGGCGCCCATTTCCTCCAGCGTTATTGGGTGGTCGGAGGTAAAAATCAGGGATTCAATATGCTGTGCTAATCTTTCCAATGCCATTCAAATTTGAACGGCCAAAGATACCAACATTTCCCTTTTTTATACTTTTACTTTGCCTCACCATAAACTCTGTTATGTAGGTTATAGAAGGCGGCCAAAACGACAATTTTTCCGACATCCCCCGGCCATCTATGATGGGGATAAAAAACGCCCGGCAATACACATCAGCATTGCCGGGCGCCGCTTTTAAGGTTTAGCCGGTTTAGTCTATTTTGCGCAATTGACCGTTCTCATTTACTACGGCGTAAGCGCCCGTAAACCCGGCCGCTTGGGCGCGGGCGCGCAGGGCGCGCGCTTCTTCTAATGTGTTCAGGCCGCCGATGCGGTATACTGTCAGGTTGCCCTTTTGCTCCGTCTCCAAGGTGCCGCCCAAGGCGGTTGCTTTGGCCGTATTGAAGTTTTGCGGATTGCTGTAGGCGCCCAACTGCACCTTATAAGGCGCTGATGAAGACGTAGAGGCGGCAGGCGAGGTAACGCCTGTTTTGGTCGTTGTGCCAGTAGCCGGGGCGGTAACGCCTGCCTGGGCGACGATGAAAGCGCCGCTGTACCCCCGACCCTTGGCCGAAGCTAAGGCGCGTTCGGCTTCAGTTCGCGTGGCGAATACGCCTACGCGCACTTTGTAGCGACCGCCTTCCTGTACGCTGTACACCTGACCTAAGTTTTGTACATTGGCAAACTGGCTGAGGTTGGGCTGTTGGCTCGTGGAAGCAAGCTGTACGGCAAAACCATTGGCGACGGGCTGTGTAGCCCCGCCAGGGTTAGTACCTGTTGGCGTTGGCGTTCCCGTACCGGAAGTGCCGGTTGTACCCGTTGGCGTAACCGGATTGGTATTGGCAGGGGCTGTCACCGGGAGCATCGTCACTACGCCCAAAATGCTGCGGTTGACGCCGTCTTCCACGGGGAGGGTGAAGTCGAGATCCCTGTAGTTGAGATACGACAAGCGAAAGTCGTAGGTCGTATACGGGCTCAGGGCCACGTAGTAGTCGCCGTTGCTGTCGGAGGTCGTCTCAAAGCGGGCGCCGCTGCTGCGGTTCAGCACCGCTATGCGTACTCCCGACAAAGGCCGGCGGGAGGTGTAGTCCACCACTTTGCCTACATACGACTCGTTGATACGGCTCAGGTTTACCGTTACCTCGCGCTGCTGGCTGGCCAGCACGCTGCCCAAGGGCACCGTAGCGCTCGAAAAGCCATCTTTGCGAATGACTACATTGCAGTTTAGTCCCTGTACCACCTGAAAAGTGTATAAACCGCGGGCATCGGCTTGGTAGGCGGCTTCGCCGCAGTCGGCAAAGTCTACAATAGCAGCGCCGATGGGCGAGCCGTCGGCTGCATTTCGAATGATCAGCGTAATGTTGTCGGCAGCGCGCGTCACGCGGTAGATGTCTTCGTTGCCGCTGCCGCCGTTGCGATTTGACACCAAATAACCCCGGTTGACAGCTCCGTCAAACACAAAGCCGTAGTCATCGGCCGGCGAGTTGATGGCGGCGCCCAGATGAAAAATCTGAGTCCAGCGGTTGTTGGATTTTTCCGCCCTGAAAACATCGAAACCGCCTAAGCCGTGGTGCCAGTCGGAAGAGAAATAAACATTGGTACCATCATAGAAGGGCGTGAGCTCATGGCCAGGAGAGTTGACCACCGGCCCCAGGTTTTCAGGTGTGCTCCAGGAGTTGCCTACCCGATACGATACATAAACATCGAAGCCGCCAAAGCCGTCGGGGCGGTCGCTGGCAAAGTACAAGGCCTGGCCGTCGGGGGCAAAGTTGGCATAACCCGTGCTGAAAGCCGTCCCGTTGAAGGGGAAAGGGCGCACGTCAACCCACTCGCCGCTGGGGTTGACCTGGGCCAGAAACAGGCTCATTTGCATGCCGCCGGAAGGAATCTGCCGGGTGCCGTCCACGAAGTTGTTTTTGGTAAAAGCTACCAGGGCGCCATCTGGGGAATAGGCCGCAGGGCCATAGCTGCCTTCCGCCTGATAGTTGGTGCGCAGTAGGTAAGGCACATTCAAAAAGCCGTTGTTGCCCACTGTAGTCACAAACAAGTGATTGGTAGCAGAACCGCTAAAGCTGCCCGGCGCGATCATATCCGTGCGTGAAGAAGCAAAAATGATCTGACCCCGGCTGGCCAGGGTGGGGCCAAAGTCGCTGGCGGGCGTATTGGTTACCTCCGGCGATATGGAATACCCCGCAGCATTAGACAATTGGCCCTTGGCAAAATCACAACTCTGAGCATATTGATTGCCGATCATGGCATTCGACTCGCGGGCATATTGAAGATACCATTGCTTGGCTTCGTCATAGCGCCCCAAGGCGCGTAGTACATGGCCATACTGCACCAGATACTCTTTGTCAGCGCCGGTAATTTTTACGGCCTGCGCATAGTACTGGGCCGCATCGTTCATCTGATTGAGGTGGCGGTAGCAATCGGCCAGCTTGCCCAATGCCTCGGCATCGTCGGGCTTGCGTTCGAGCGCCTCTTTGTACGATTGAATGGCTAAGTTGTACGCGTGAATCTCGTACTGCTTATTAGCCGTGCGCATCTTAGTGCGAAACTGAGCGCTCGCCGGCAATGCAAAGCCCGCAAGCAAGAGCATGAAAAGGAATGAACGGATTGATATCATAGTCGCTGGATTAGGCGGCGATTAAAGAATAATGGCGGCAAGTTATAAAATTATATGCGAATATACCTCTCCAAGCCAAGATAGGTAAAATTGGCGTCGCTATTTTTCGGCTAAGAAGGCAAAAAACGGCCAAGAGATGGAAACGGTATTGCCTGACGACTTCACCCCGTGGACTAGCGAAGCGTATATTCCACGGGGTGAAGGAGGATGGCCATAATATTTACCCGGCCGAGTGTAGCGAGGGCGCGGGCGGACAGCCCGGCGCCGCCCGTGCTGCTCAATGGAGTTGTATGCCATGCGGCGTGGCCCCTAAAAAAACCAGCCTTAACAGCCACACTTATTGCAGTGCCGCATCTACCGCCCGCGCGGCATCCCGGCCTTCCTGTATGGCCCACACAACGAGACTTTGCCCCCGGCGCATATCTCCGGCAGCAAAAACCTTAGAACGGTTGGTTTGATAATCGACAGTCTGCACATTGCCCCGTTCGTCGAGGGCTACGCCCAATTGGGCCAGCAGCCCGCGGTGCTGCGGATGCAGGAAGCCGGCGGCGATGAAAGCCAACTGACAGGGCACCTCTTGTTCGGTGTCGGGGATTTCCTGAAAACCAAAGCGGCCCGTAGCCGGATCGGAGGCCCATTCCACCCGCACTAAGCGAATGGCCCGCAGGCGGCCTGCCTCGTCGCCCAGAAAAGCTTTTGTCATTACGGCCCATTCTCTTGTGCCGCCTTCTTCATGGCTGGTGGAAGTGCGCAGTATAGCGGGCCAGTTGGGCCAATTGAGCGGATCCCGCTCGCCGGGCGGCTTGGGCATGATCTCCAATTGCAACACCGATCGGGCGCCCTGCCGATGCGAGGTACCCACGCAATCTGCGCCCGTATCGCCGCCGCCGATGACCACTACATCTTTGCCTTCAGCCCAGAGGAGGTCTTCTTTTGGCAGCACATCGCCGGCTACCCGGCGATTACTTTGTTCGAGGAAGTCCATAGCAAAATGGACTCCGGCGAGGTCTCGGCCGGGCACATCTACGTTGCGGGCTATGGTAGCGCCGCCCGTGAGTACGATGGCGTCGTATCGGTTGAGCATTTCGGCGGCATCGACGTTTACGCCTACATGGGCGTTGGTTCTGAAGGTGATGCCACCTGCTTCCATGAGGGCTACCCGGCGGTCGATGATCCATTTTTCCAACTTAAAGTCGGGGATACCATAGCGGAGCAGTCCGCCGAGCCGATCGGCGCGTTCATAGACGGTTACTTTATGCCCGGATTGGTTGAGCTGAGCTGCGGCGGCTAAGCCTGCGGGGCCGCTGCCAATGACGGCTACGAGCTTGCCGCTTCGCCTGTCGGGCGGACTGGCCTGCACATAGCCCCGTTCAAAAGCGGTCTCTGCTATACTTTTTTCAACGTGCTCAATAGCTACTGGCGGCTGGTTAATGCCCAGCACGCAGGCGGCTTCACATGGCGCCGGGCAGATGCGGCCGGTGAATTCCGGGAAGGGGTTGGTTTGGCTGAGGATATCGTAGGCCTCCGACCAATCCTCCCGATATACGGCGTCGTTAAACTCGGGAATTACATTGCCCAGCGGGCAGCCGTTGTGGCAAAACGGCACACCGCAATCCATACAGCGGGCGGCCTGTTCTACGGTTTTTTCCGCCGCAAAGGGCTGGTACAACTCGCGATAGTCGTTTACGCGTTCCGCTATGGCCCGGGTAGCGGGCAGCGCCCGGGTATGTTTCAGAAAACCTTTCGGATCTCCCATGATGGCAGTTTTTGTCTGAGTTTAATTGATAAGCGCCATTTTGAGGTCTACCGCCGGCTTTTCGGCTTTTTTAGCCAGTACAGCCTTATAGTCGCGGGGCATCACTTTGACGAAATGAGGAAGGGCTTCCTCCCAATTTTCGAGTAATTGCAGCGCCGTTTTACTGCTGGTGTAGGAAAAGTGGTTGCGCACCAACTGACGCACCAACTGAGCGTCGTCTTCATCGGGTGTTTCCAAGTCTGCCATTTCGCCATTCAGCCGCTCGGGCAGTTGAGCGTGGGGGTCGTACACATAGGCCATGCCGCCGCTCATACCTGCCGCAAAGTTTTTGCCCGTAGGCCCTAAAATGACTACTATGCCTCCAGTCATGTATTCGCAGCCGTGATCTCCTACACCTTCTACCACCGTTTTTACGCCCGAATTGCGCACGGCGAAACGCTCGCCGGCTCGCCCGCCGATGTAAGCTT
Source organism: uncultured Saprospiraceae bacterium (assembly GCA_964406855.1). Classification (GTDB taxonomy): domain Bacteria; phylum Bacteroidota; class Bacteroidia; order Chitinophagales; family Saprospiraceae; genus JAUMBM01. The sequence continues at coordinate 4,532 of CAYOTJ010000092.1, read as the reverse complement.
CGCCGGCCGTGGCGCCATAAAAAGCTACGTTGCCAATGATGATGTTGGCCGCCGGGTCGAATGTGGCCGTCCGATCGGGCAATACCACCAACCGCCCGCCCGACAGGCCTTTGCCAAAGTAGTCGTTGGCTTCACCTTCGAGGGTAAACTCGGCGCCTTTGGCTAAAAAGGCTCCAAAGCTCTGCCCCGCCGACCCCCTAAAGTGGTACTGGATGCAGGCATCGGGCAAATCTTCTGCCAGCCAGCGCCTGCTGATTTCATACGACAACATGGCCCCTACTGCCCGGTCGGTATTTCTGATAGGAAACGACGAACTTACAGGGCGGGCCTCTTCTAATGCCAGCTTGGCGTGCTTGATGAGGCGCCGGTCTAATACTTCATCTATGCCGTGATCCTGATGGACGCGCTTGTATTGCCCTACGCTATCCTCTACGGGCTCTTTGTACAACAGTGGGCGCAGATCGAGCGAGCGATACTTCCAATGCTTGGGCGTGGGCTTCATACGCAGCATTTCTACCTTGCCCACCATGTCGTCTATACGACTGAAACCCAACGCTGCCATGATCTCGCGCAGCTCCTGCGCCAGGAAAGTAAAAAAGTTAATTACATGCTCCGGGGAGCCGGTAAAGCGCTGCCGAAGTTCAGTATCTTGGGTAGCTATGCCTACGGGGCAGGTGTTGAGGTGGCATTTGCGCATCATAATACAGCCTTCCACTACCAAGGCAGCCGTAGCTACGCCCCATTCTTCGGCCCCGAGCAGGGTAGCTATGGCTATGTCTCGCCCGGTGCGCAACTGCCCGTCGGTTTGGAGCACCACGCGGTCGCGCAATTTGTTTTTTACCAACGTCTGATGGCTTTCGGCTACGCCCAGTTCCCAGGGCAACCCGGCATGGCGGATGCTCGTGAGCGGCGAAGCGCCGGTGCCGCCGTCGTGACCGGAAATGAGGATAGCATCGGCATGGGCCTTGGCTACGCCGCTGGCGATGATACCTACCCCTGCTTTAGACACCAATTTAACGTTGATGCGGGCTTCGGGATTGGCATTTTTGAGGTCGAAGATCAGTTGAGCCAGGTCTTCAATGGAGTAGATGTCGTGGTGGGGCGGGGGGGAGATCAGCCCTACACCCGGCGTTGCGTGGCGCACCCGGCCAATCCAGTCGTCTACCTTGTGGCCGGGCAACTGCCCGCCCTCGCCAGGCTTGGCGCCCTGCGCCATTTTAATCTGAAGTTCGTCGGCGTTAGACAGGTAATAGCTGGTGACGCCAAACCTACCGGAGGCGACCTGCTTGATGCGTGAGCGCAGAATGTCGCCGTTGGGCAGCGGCTGATAGCGGCTTTCGTCTTCGCCGCCTTCGCCCGAATTGCTACGGGCGCCCATGCGGTTCATGGCGATGGCCAAGGTGGTATGGGCTTCATGGGAGATAGAGCCAAATGACATGGCTCCCGTAGCAAAGCGCCGGAGGATGGCCGAAACGGGCTCCACTTCTTCTAACGGAATGGGCTTGCCCCGCCTGAATTCGAGCAGGCCGCGCAGGGTCAGCGCCCGCTCGGTTTGCTCATTGATGATGCAGGCGTACTTTTTATAGGCCTCGTAGTCGTTTTTGCGGGTGCTGTACTGCAACCAGTGTATCGACTGAGGGTTGAAGAGGTGATCTTCGCCTTCGCGCTTCCATTGATAGATGCCGCCTACGGGCAGGTGTCTTGTCTGGTGTGCAGGCGCTTTGTAAGCCATGATGTGCCGCTGCAGCGCTTCTTCGGCTATACCATCGAAGCCAATACCCGACAATCGGCTGACGGTGCCATAAAAACAGCGATCCATGACTTCCCGGTGTATGCCTACCGCTTCAAATATCTGTGCGCCCTGATAGGATTGTAAAGTAGATATGCCGATTTTAGACATGATTTTCAACAATCCTTTTCCTACGGCTTTGATGTACTTTTCTATGTGCTGCTCCAATGGATAGTACAGGTCTATATCGCCCCGACGGTGTAGTTCGGCTAAGGTTGCATAAGCCAAATAGGGATAAACCGCACTTGCGCCATAACCTATAAGCGTAGCAAAATGGTGGGTCTCGCGCGCATCGCCGGTTTCAATCACCAGCGAAGTCATCGCCCTGAGCCCGGTGCGCACCAAGTGATGATGCACGGCGCCGGTAGCCATCAGGCTCGGAATGGGCGCTTGCCTCTCGTCGGCGGCCCGGTCGGAAAGGATCAGGATGTTGTGGCCGCTGCGTACCAGATCTTCCGCAGTATTGCACAGCATGTCGATGGCTGCGCGCAACCGCCCCGGCTGGCCGTCGGCCTTAAAGAGAGCGGGTATGAGCCCTACTTTAAAGTGGGGATGGCGCATCGACTTTAGGCGGGCGCCCTGATCGTCGTTTAGTACAGGCGTATCCAAGTGGATGAACTTTGCCCTGTCAGGCGTCAGTTCTAATATGTTGTCGGCGCCGCCCAACATGGCGTGCAAAGACATGACGCTCCGCTCTCGAATGGGGTCAATGGGCGGGTTAGTCACCTGGGCGAACAACTGCTTGAAATAGTGGCTCAAATGCTGGGCATGGTGCGAAAGCGCGGCCAGCGGCGTATCGGCGCCCATAGAGCCGATGGGTTCCTCGCCTTTTTCACTCATGGGCGCCAGAATAACCTTGAGGTCTTCACGGGTGAAGCCAAAAAGTTGCTGTTGGGTGTGGAGGGCCTCCGTCGACAAGGGCGCTGCAGGTACGGCCACGGGCGGCAGCTCTGCCAAAGTAAGGCGATTGGCGTCAAGCCATTCGCGGTAGGGGAGCCGCCGACAGATGATCGACTTGAGCTCTTCGTCGCCAATGACCCGGTGTTCGTCGAGATCGGCAATGAGGATGCGGCCGGGCTGAAGGCGGCCCTTGTGTACGATCTCGGCCGGGTCGATGGGCAAGGCGCCGGCCTCCGAAGCCACCACGAGCACATTGTCGCGGGTGAGACAATAACGGGAAGGCCGCAGTCCGTTGCGATCGAGGGTAGCGCCCACCAGAATGCCATCGGTAAAGCAGATGCTGGCCGGACCATCCCAGGGCTCCATCAGGGTCTTGTGGTATTCGTAGAACGCCTTTTTATAGTCGGGCATGAGGTTGTCGTGCTCCCAGGCCTCGGGGATCATCATCATCAGGGCATGGGGGAGACTAAAACCATTGAGCACCAAAAACTCTAAGAGGTTGTCAAAGTTGCCGGAGTCGGATAAGGCGGGGCCGCAAATCGGCAGAATTTTGGCCAGCTCGTCGGGGGTAAACAGGTTGGAGCGCAGCAGTTTCTCCTTCGAGCGCCACCAATTGAGGTTGCCCGTAACGGTATTGATCTCGCCGTTGTGGGCAATCATGCGGAAGGGTTGCGCCAGCTTCCACTTAGGCGATGTATTGGTGGAGAAGCGGGAGTGAATGAGCGCAATGGCCGAGGCACAGCGATTGTCGCGCAGGTCGGCAAAGTAGGGCCTGAGTTGCCAGGTAGTGAGCTGGCCCTTGTAAACAACCGTTTTGTAAGAAAAAGAGGTGAAGTAAAAGCTATCCCTGGTTTGCGGATAGCTGTCGTGTATATTATGGGTGGCATATTTGCGCAATACATAGAGGCGGCGTTCGAGGGCCGCTTTTTCCATGGGTTGTTTGGGCTTCACAAACACCTGCTCAATGTAGGGCTCTACCGACTGAGCCGTAGAGCCTACTTCTGCGTTATCGGTCATCACTTTTCTATAGCCCAGCAATTCGAGTCCGAGCTCGTCGATGTGGTCGTTTAACAAAAAGCGGCATTGCTCGCGCAATTGCTTTTCAGTGGGGAAAAAGATCATGCCCACGCCATAGTCGCCAAAGGCAGGCAGGGAAAACCCAGCTTCCAGGCATTTATCTACATAAAGCGCATGGGGCGTCTGTATGAGAATGCCGGCGCCGTCGCCTGTGGTGGGTTCGCAGCCGCAAGCGCCGCGATGCTCCATATTGGCCAGCATTTGCAGGGCATTGGCCACCAGTTCATGGGTAGGCTTCCCGCTCAGATTGGCAATGAGCCCGGTACCGCAGGCATCGCTCTCTAGTTGGGGGCAATAAAGGCCCTGTGTAGGTTCTTCTTCCTGTGAAAAAAGTCGCTGGTCGGCTTCAACGCCCGTTGTTTCGGCAGAAGCTTGTGTTTTTGCGTTGTTTTGCTCTTGCATAGGCCCAATGTTGTATGGTCGTACGAATCAACATTGGTCTTATTTGGTAGAGGTAGTTGAGAAGCCGTACTGTTGTATACCGCACATCGGCAGGTTTGTACACGGAGGCTCGCATAAACCAGCGGTCTACACACAAAACCTGCCAGCGCAAACTATAAATTACACAACAATTGGCACTTCTCTTTTGGTCGGATTGTAAAAATAAAGCGGCTTATTTGCATTGACGCTAAATAAGCCGCTTTATCGTTGAGAAAATTACAATGATTTTACGATCGCTGAGGAAATACAGCAATTGTTCATATAATTGATTCCAATTTTAATTCTTTTAAAAAAAGAAAAACAAGAATTTAATACCGTTTTATTT
>CAYOTJ010000091.1:1949-10132 GCA_964406855.1 uncultured Saprospiraceae bacterium | reverse complement strand
AGCCGAAAAAATAGCGGCGTCCATTTTTCACTCATCCTGACTTGGAGAACTATATGAATCTTGATTGGCGCTAAGTTCCTACTCCGCCGCCTCGATTAGGGTCAATTGGGTTGTTTTTTCCACCATAGCCGCCCATATCACCAAGGCTGTCTTCGATTGCGCCCGGGCTGCTTCTATAGGGCAAAGTCATTGGGTTAGTTATTTGACAATCAGCGGTTTGTTGCCCGCGTGAGGGATAGTAGGGAGCTCCTGCGACCGGATAGCCCGACCCCCGGCCCCCTGTAAGACCCGTTTCGGCAGGGCATAGCGCCAAAGGGGGCCGGGGGGCACGCCCAAAATCTTGAAGAATGCTGTGGGCGGCGTATATGCGCAGGATAGGGGTTCTGCCGCCTGAATGCCCTCCTTGGGGTTCACCCGATTGTTTCCGCTGCGGCAGCCTCCGCTCACTGCCTCGCCCCTCACTCCCTAAGCGGCAAGCCTGTTTTATGATTTCAGGGAGCTCTTAGCGAACGTTTTTGGCTAAGTAGACTTTGCCTTCCTGATTATTATTGTTTAGTTTTGCGTCCCAAACGAACGTTCATTCGCAATCAAATAAAGCCGTCATGCAGCTCTGCCACTACATTGAAGGACGCTGGGTAGCGCCCGCGCGCGAGGAAATTTTGCAACACGACGCCATCACCGGGGAGGTAATCGGGGTATGCTCTACCGAGGGGCTCGACTACGGGGCCATACTCGACTATGGCCGCAGGGTAGGGGGGCCGGCGCTGCGGCGGATGACCTTCCGGGAGCGCGGCTTGATGCTGAAGCGATTGGCGCTGTACCTCAACGAACGTTGCAAAAGCTACTATCCGCTCTCGTACCGCACGGGAGCTACCAAGGCGGATAGCTGGGTGGATATTGAGGGGGGCATAGGCACGCTGTTTGCCTATGCCAGTCTGCGGCGGCAATTGGGCGATCAGCGCTGGTATGTAGACGGCGATGCGGCCAAGCTCTCGAAAGAGGGCTCCTTTGTGGGTACCCACCTGCTGGTACCGCGGCAGGGCGTGGCGGTGCACATCAATGCTTTTAACTTTCCCATCTGGGGGATGCTGGAGAAGATCAGCGTAAACCTGCTGGCGGGCATGCCGGCGGTGGTGAAGCCCTCGGAGGCGACCAGTTTCCTGACGGAGGCTATGGTGCGCGACATCATTGCCTCCGGCATTTTGCCCGAGGGGGCGCTACAATTGGTGCAAGGCAGTGGCGTGGGTATATTAGACCCCGTAGACAGCCAGGATGTAGTGACCTTTACGGGCTCGGCGGCTACGGGGCGCAAGCTCAAGGCCCATGCGGCCTTCGTTGAGCGGGCGGCGCCTTTTAATATGGAAGCCGACAGCCTGAATGCGGCGATATTGGGCCCCGACGCTGTGCCGGGTACGCCCGAGTTTGACCTTTTTATTAAAGAGGTAAGGCGGGAGATAACCACCAAATGCGGCCAGAAATGTACGGCGGTGCGCCGGATATTAGTACCGGAGGCCCTGCTGGGCGAGGTGGAGGGGGCGCTGGCCAAGGCGCTGGCGCAGACTACCTTGGGCGACCCCCGCGTGGAAGGGGTGCGCATGGGGCCGCTGGTGAGTAAAAAGCAGCAGGCTACGGTGGCGGGCCGGGTACGGGAGCTGGCACAGTCGGCGAGTATTGCCTACGGCCGGCTGGAGGATTATGAGGTCATTGGGGCCGATGCGGCCAAGGGGGCATTTTTTTCGCCCATATTGTTGCGCAGCGACAACCCTCATGCCGATGCGGCGGTACACAACTTAGAAGCCTTCGGGCCGGTGAGCACGCTTATGCCTTACCGCGACTTAGACGATGCGGCGGCGCTGGCTCGCTTAGGCAAAGGCTCGTTGGTGAGCACCATCTGTACCGCCGACCCCAATGCAGCCCGGCACTACATCGCAGAGGCGGCGGCCTACCACGGGCGCATCCTGATATTGAACCGCGAGAGCGCGCCGGAGAGCACGGGCCACGGCTCGCCCATGCCCATGCTGGTACATGGCGGCCCGGGGCGGGCCGGCGGCGGACAGGAGTTGGGCGGCATGCGCGGCCTGATGCACTATTTGCAACCCTGCGCCGTGCAGGGGCACCCCAGTATGTTGGGGGAGGTGAGCGGGCAGTACCACGTAGGCGGCCGAAAGGCGGAGAGCGAGATTCACCCGTTCCTACGGCATTTTGAAGAGCTGAAGGTGGGCGACAGCCTCACTACGGCCCGCCATACCGTTACGGAAGCCGACATCATCAATTTTGCCAATCTCACCGGCGACCGCTTTTACGCCCATGTGGATGCTACCTCGCTGGAGGGCACGCCTTTTAACCAACGGGTGGCCCACGGCTATTGGGTGCTGTCGAAGGCAGCCGGCTTGTTTGTGGAAGCCCGCAAGGGGCCGGTGCTGCTCAACTATGGCCTCGACAGTTGCCGATTCACCAAGCCTGTATACCCGGGCATGACGATAGGCGTGAAGCTGACGGTAAAAGAAAAAATAGAACAAGAGCTCCGCGAAGGCGAAGACTACCGCAAGGGCATTGTAAAATGGTTAGTGGAGATAGACGACGAAACCGGCGAATTGGTAGCCTTGGCCACCATCCTCACGATGGTGAAGATGCGGGCCGCTATCTGAGCAGGTCGCGGAGCGTGAGTACGCCCCGTTTTCGGAGGCGGGCCAGCAGTTTGAGCATCAGCACCGCAGTAATATAGGCATCGCCGGCGGCTGTATGGCGATCGCTGAGCGGGATGTGGTATTCGCGGGCTAAATGGTCGAGGTTGAAATGGCCGGGCGGCGTGCCTTCCCGGGGCGGGTTTACGCGGCGTGCCAGTTGCATCGTATCTACCTGCGCATTTTTGAGGGGGCCGGCGCCGAGGCGCGCCAAGGCGCCATTGATCATAGCTACGTCGAAGGCTACATGATGCCCTACTAATACGGCATCGCGGCAATAGTGCAGAAACAGGGCGACGGCGTCTGCTTCGGGTAGCGCCTCCTGCTGCCCGGGTACAATGCCGTGTACGGTGATGGCGTCGGCGGTTTGGCGGGCGTCATCGGGGGTTTGCAGCAGCAGGTCGAAAGTTTCCCCTACAGCGATGGTACTGTGTTGGCAGCTCACGGCTCCGATGGACAGCAGCCTGTGGCGGCGCGGATTGAGACCGGTGGTTTCGGTGTCAAACACCACAAACCTGAGCTCCTCAATGGGGGTGGTTGGAGGGGGGGGCGCTGCAAAGTGCGCCAGGTAGTTGCGGTAAAACGCCGGCGGTTCGGGGCGGCGCTGCCAGGGCCAATGGAAAGGCATAGCGCTCTGTTTTTGAGGTTAGCTAAAATAGACCAACTGGAAGCGGACGCTGAGCAGCGATTGCAGTTCCTTCACGGGCCGGAAGGCGTTGCGCAGGTGAATGCGCTCCATTTTGCTGAGCTCCGCCGGGTTGAAGAAGCGACCGCTATTGGCGTGCCTGAGCCCTTGCAGAGCCCTGAGCCGGATGAGTATCTCGTAGGCGTCGGCGGCTTCCTGGAACAGCTCGCGATGGTTCGGCTCCAGTTCTGCTAACTTTTCAAAGCGCTTGAACGTATTGTTGACGCCGCCGGCGCGGTTGTGCAAGACCAGCACGCGGGCCGCATCGGTAAGGGGCATCATGGCCCTGGCCTTGATGTCGAACTCGTCTTTGTGTTCGCCGCTGCTTTCTACCATGAAGTTGCGGAAGAAGGTAAGCGGAGCGGGGTTTTGGAGGGCGTCTTTGGCTAAAAAAGACAGGAACAGACTCTCCCGGTCAAGGATGGAAAAGATGTGTTGGGTGAGTTCTTGTGCCAAACGCTCGTCGCCGTAGGCGGGCCGATAGTCGAAGAAGATGGTGCTGTGTAGCACCGCCTCGGGGGTGGGGCTGAGCATCCAGTGGCTGAACTGCTCCTTCCACTGGCTCAACGAGAGGCACCACTTTTCGTTGCCGGCCATCATATCGGCGGGGCAAAATTCGAAACCCACGTCGTTGAGCTTTTCGTTCACGGATTTTGCCATGCTCAGAAACCAGGCCTTGGCGACGGGCAGCGCTTCGGGGGGCACATCGGCAAATACTAAGGCATTGTCCTGATCGGTGCGCAGCAACTGCTCGCCTCTGCCTTCGCTACCTAAGGCCAGCCAGCAGAAAGACGCGGGCGGCGCCTCGTCCCTTTCGGCTAAGGCCAGCGCTATACAGCGCCGGATGATTTCGTCGTTGACCTCCGTCATAATGGAGGCGATGTAGGCAATGGCTACCTCCTGCTCTAAGTATTGTCGGAGCAGGTCTTCGGCCCGCTCGCGCAGTTGGCGCAGCCCGGCAGGCGCCGTTGCGCGCCGGATTTCGCGGATGAGCACGGCGGGGTTGTTGCCCTGGAGTACCAGGAGGTCGTGCTCGGAGATGACGCCTAAGATGCCCGACTGGTCGGTGCCGTCTTCCGTGACGCAAAGGTGGTGGATGCGGCGCCGGACCATCTCGATTTGCACATCGGCTACCGTTACCTGGCTGCCCACCGTAACAACGGGGCTCGACATGATGGCCGAAGCGGGTTCGTGGAGGCCAACCTCGCCCGTAGCCACTTTTTTCCGAAGGTCTTTGTCGGTAATGATACCTAAAGGCCAGCCCTGCTCCGAGGCGATGATGATGGAGCCTACTTCCTGAGTGGTCATAATGCGGGCCGCATCGCGTATGGGCGTGTGGGGGGAGCAGATGACAGGAGGTTTTGACCTTTCAATGGACTGTAGCTCGAGCAACTGAAAATTGTGGGCCCCATGACCGGGCCGGGGCGTCGCTTGCAGTCGCCCGCCTAAGCCGGGCTCGGTGCGGCGGCGCAAGCCGGCAGCCATATTACTGGCTAAATAAAACGCTACTTTGGGATGCTGATAGAGCCAGTCTTTAAAACCGCTGATATCGATGGCGTAGAGCAGGCTCTCCTCGGCTACTTTGGCCGTGAGGGCATACTGATCGTCGGCCAGCAAGGGGCGCATGCCAAAGACGTCGCCTTCCTCACACTGTTCAACGAGGAGCTCTTCGCCGGTTTCAACCTGGCGATACAGGTTTACGGCGCCCTCCCTGACCATGTAAATAAATTTACCGGGATGCTCGCCGGTGCGAAAGACAACTTCCTCCGGCTGCCGGTATTGGACTACTACTCGTTCGGATATGTCGAGTAATCGATTGGTTTCCAGTAAACTAAATGGCGGGTGGTCTTTGATGAAGTCGTACACCCGGCGAGAGATAGTATTGGTCATACCCAATTTTTTGCCAACTTCTGAACCTTCCTTCCAGTTCAGTAGTTGCATGGAGATAATTATATGCGTATATTTGTGACGATACGACTGGGCCTATGAAAACGCATTTCAATCCTGACTTCCTCGAAGACTCAACCGAAACGCTGAGGGCTATTGCCCATCCCATTCGCATTGCCATCATCGACCTGCTGTTTAGCAATGGTAAAATGACCGTTACCGAAATCTATCAGCACCTCAAAATTGAGCAGGCCATTGCTTCTCATCACCTGCGCATCCTCAAGAGCCGCAATGTAGTAGATCTCGATCGCGACGGGAAAAACTCACTCTACTACCTCACCAATCAGGAATATTACGACATCCTCAAAACGCTGACGAAAGTCGTATAGCTTTCTTCTCCTGGCTAGGCCGTAGCCGATAATCTTTCCTTTTTTATAGTTCTCCAAGCCAAGATTTGTGAATCTTGACTTGCTCTTCTCCCGTCTGGCGGCGTTAAAAAGCCTCGCCATAGCTCAGGCTATGTCTACGTTTTTTGCCTTGCCAGCCGAAAAAATAGCGGCGTCCATTTTTCACTCATCCTGACTTGGAGAACTATACCATAACTGAAACAACCCGTACCTCCCGCAGCCGGAAGGAGAGCGCCGCTTTTTGAGCGGTTGGTGGCGAGCTGTGCATTTGTGCCTGCAAATATATATACATATAGATTGGTTTTGGATGCCTTGAGTTGAATTTTTATCTTGATTATTTATGATTAAAACGCCTAATGCCGTGCTTAATAAGGTATTGGCGATACAAAATTTTGACTTTTTTCAAAAAAAATCGACCAATCACTTGTTTGTATATAGATATGTATATATATTAGCGGCGTAATTGTGTATTGCATTCCAACCATCTATACATAATTCCGTTGCGGTATGAGCAAAAATTCGACATTATTCACGGTATTATTGGCCTTGGCCGTAATGTGTTGGCAGCCTGCCCAGGCGCAGGACAAGCCCGCTGTAGATCACTCCTACAAACCGCTCACCCTCAAGATGAGCGAAGACGGTTCAAAGTATGTGCGGTTTATTATCTGGCATCAGCTTTGGGCTACTTATACCCAAAACAACCCCGGTACGGTAGACGTCAATGGCAACGTCATTGAAACTTCTTCGGATATGGCCCTGCGCAGGGCGCGTATGTTGGCCTACGCGCAGGTATCGCCCCGGTTCCTGATCCTCACGCACTTTGGCATCAACAACCAATCGTTCATCAATGGCGCTACGGCGCCCAACGGCCCCAACCCCGCTACGGCGCCCGGCAACCAGGGTAAAAAGCCGCAGCTTTTCTTCCACGATATATGGACGGAGTACGAGCTGGCCAAAGACAAGCTATACCTCGGTATGGGCCTGCACTACTGGAACGGCGTATCGCGTTTGTCGAGCCACAGCACGCTCAACTTCATGACGATGGACGCTCCCATCTTCAACTGGTACAACATTGAGGCCACCGACCAGTTTGCGCGCCAGTTTGGCTTCTACGCCAAGGGGCAGTTGGGGCGTCTCGACTACCGCTTCCACCTCAACAAGCCCTTTGTAAACGGCGTGGTAGCTACTAAGACCAATATGTCGGCCAACGCCACCAATATCACAACGGAGACCTGGGCGCCCGGCGGCTACGTCAACTACATGTTCTTTGATAAAGAGAACAACAAACTGCCTTTTTACGTGGGTTCGTACTTAGGGGCCAAGAAGGTGTTCAACATTGGCGCGGGCTTCTACTCGCAGGCTGAGGTCACGGGCACCCGCACCATTACCAGCACCGATACGCTCATCAATCGGCACAACCAGCTCTGCCTCGGCATCGACGCCTTCTTAGACATGCCGTTGGGCGCCGATAAGAAGAGCACCATCAGCCTCTACGCCGTATATTACAACTACGACTTTGGCCCCAACTACCTGCGCAACATAGGCATCCTCAACGAGCATGCCGGCACCGACGCCAAGATCGCCGATCGCAGCAGCCTCGGAGGCGGCAACCTTCAGCCGTCCATTGGCACGGGCAGCATCATCTATGGCCAGCTCGGCTACGCCCTGCCCGCTATGGCCAACGGTACCCGCTTCATGCCGTATGCCACCTTCACCTATAAAAACTTTGAGCGCCTGCCCGATCCCACTTCGCAGTTTGGCCTGGGGCTCAATTATTTCATCAACAGCCATTTCGCCAAGCTGACGCTGGAGTACCAGACCCGTCCGGTATACCAAACCAACAACGGCGTCATCGAACGCAACGGCAGCAAGGGGCAGCTCATCCTGCAATCGCATATCTTCTTATAGGTCGCGGGCTTAGCTTGTGATCTGAACCTGGTTTCCACTTTTAAAAAACCACACAATATGTCTTCTAAAGATCTCAAACAATACTGGCGGGAAAACATCCGCTACGTGGGCCTGTTGTTGGCCGTTTGGTTCCTGGTGTCGTACGGCTTCGGCATCTTCTTCGCCGATTCGCTCAACAGCATACGCGTGGGCGGCGCCAAGATGGGCTTTTGGTTTGCCCAACAGGGATCCATCTACGTTTTCGTCATCCTCATTTTCGTCTATGCCCGCCTCATGGGTAAGCTCGACGAAAAATACGACGTGAACGAGTAGAGACCTGATCAATCTGCAACCAACAATCGTCTATTCACAGACCAATCTAAAAAAGCAACCATCATGGATGTTCAAACCTGGACACTGATCATAGTAGGGGTTACTTTTGCCCTGTACATCGGCATCGCCATTTGGTCGAGGGCCGGCTCCACTTCGGAGTTTTACGTAGCCGGCGGCGGGGTGCCGCCCATCATGAACGGCATGGCTACGGCCGCCGACTGGATGTCGGCCGCGTCGTTTATTTCTATGGCAGGCCTCATCAGCTTTATGGGCTACGACGGCGGCGTTTATCTCATGGGC
>CAYOTJ010000091.1:0-1939 GCA_964406855.1 uncultured Saprospiraceae bacterium | reverse complement strand
CTCATGGGCTGGACCGGGGGCTATGTGCTGCTGGCCTTGCTACTGGCGCCTTATCTTCGAAAATTCGGGAAGTTTACGGTGCCCGACTTCATCGGCGACCGCTACTATTCCAATGTAGCCCGCACCGTGGCTATCGTTTGCGCCCTTATCGTTTCCTTTACCTATGTAGCCGGCCAGATGCGCGGCGTAGGGGTGGTGTTCAGCCGCTTCTTGGAGGTATCCATCGAAACGGGCGTTATCATCGGTATGGCCATTGTATTTTTCTATGCCGTATTGGGCGGTATGAAGGGCATCACCTACACCCAGGTGGCGCAGTATTGCGTGCTGATCTTTGCCTATATGGTGCCGGCTATTTTTATTTCATTAGCCATTACGGGCAATGCTATTCCTCAACTGGGCTTCATTGGCGACGTCAATGACGGCAGCGGTCTGGCCATGCTCGATAAGCTCGACCAGCTCAACAAAGACCTGGGCTTTCCGGAGTACACCGACGGCACCAAGACGATGGCCGACGTGTTTGCCATCACCTTTGCCCTCATGGTAGGCACGGCGGGCTTGCCCCACGTTATCGTTCGCTTCTTTACGGTACCCAGAGTGAAGGACGCCCGCAGTTCGGCAGGCTGGGCCCTCATCTTCATCGCTATCCTGTATACGACGGCGCCGGCCATTGCCGCTTTTGCCCGCACCAACCTCATCAATACGGTTAGCAACAAGGAGTACGCCTCCATGCCGGCCTGGTTTAAGAAGTGGGAAGCCACCAAATTGTTGGCCTTCGACGATAAGAACAAAGACGGCGTCATCCAGTACGTAGCCGATAAGACCGCCAACGAACTCACCATCGACAACGACATCATCGTATTGGCCAACCCCGAGATCGCCAATCTGCCCGCATGGGTCATAGGCCTGGTAGCCGCCGGCGGTTTGGCCGCAGCCCTCTCTACGGCCGCCGGCCTGCTGTTGGTGATTTCTACGTCCATCTCCCGCGACCTCATTAAAATGCAGCTCAACCCCGGCATCAGCGAGAAGGGCGAGCTCATGTGGGCGCGCATCGCCGCCGCCATTGCCGTTATCATCGCCGGCTACTTCGGCATCAACCCCCCGGGCTTCGTAGCGGCCGTAGTGGCGCTGGCTTTTGGTTTGGCGGCTTCGTCGTTCTTCCCGGCCATCATCCTGGGTATCTTCGATAAGCGCATGAATATGCAGGGCGCCGTCACGGGTATGATTGTGGGCATCTCCCTCATGATGTGGTACATGCTCAAGTACAAATTCGGCATCTTCGATGGCGGCAAGGCGGCCCTCGACGGCCTCAAAGCTTCGTGGTGGTTCGGCATCTCCCCCGAAGGCTTCGGCACGGTGGCCATGTTTGTCAACTTCATCATCTCTATGGTGGTATCGCGGCTCACGCCTCCGCCTCCGGCTCACGTTCAGCAGATTGTGGAAGACATCCGCATTCCGCGCGGCGCCGGCGAGGCCCACGCCCACTAGTCTATTGCTGTTCAAAGGTTGGCGGGGCATTCCCGCCAACCTTTGCCCTTTTTGAGTTGCATGGCAAAAACAAAACTTATGAAACGCATTTTCCCCCTCAACGGCTTCGTTTCCGACGTTTTCGTTACCCTCTACATCGCAGCCACTCTCTACCTGCGCTTCGTGCTGGAACCCCAGCTTCAGGGCCGTTATTTCATCTCCTTAGCTTTGGGCGCCTTTGCGCTGCTCTTCCTGTGGGCCCTTATCAAAAGCCGCTTCATTCGGCCCACTTTCTTCGGACTTATGCCCCCGCGCGAAGCCGCTTAAGAGGATGTTCGGAGATCCGTCAATAGGCTATAAGTGGCAAATTGTGCGCTGTACTGCGTTGGGCAGTCGGATTGGGGTTTTTATGGGCCCGCCCCTTGCAGGTTCGGGTAAACCCCCAGCCGCATAGCATCTGCGCCTTGTGTCATCC
>CAYOTJ010000090.1:7951-10368 GCA_964406855.1 uncultured Saprospiraceae bacterium | reverse complement strand
ACGGCCGCAAATGGCCTGCACCTGAAATTCGTAGGTAGTGCCCTGAGTGAGGCCCGAAACGCTGACAGACGAGTTCAGCGTGACGGTTGTCAACCAGACAGTAGCCCCCACGGCACGCCAGCGCACATTGTAGGAGGTAGCGCCGCTGACCCCGTTCCAGGCCAGCGTAGCCGAAGACGAAGTGATGTTAAAAGCCGTGAGCCCGCCAGGGATACCGCAGCTTTGTTGTGCGCCGGTAGTGAAGTTAGACGAAGCCGAGAAGGCGCCCGTAGCGCTGCCACAAACGGCCTGCACCTGAAACTCATAGGTAGTGGATGCCGACAGGCCGCTGATGCTCTGCGACAAACTTGCTGAAATGGCGGTATTCCAGGTGGCAGCCCCTACGGCGCGCCAGCGCACATTGTAGGAAGTAGCGCCGCTGACGGCATTCCAGTTGAGTATGGCGCTGCCGGCACTTACGCTGGTAGCGCTGAGGCCGCCCGGCGTACCGCAGGATTCTGTCACAGGAGGTACGCAACCTTGCGACGCCAGCAGGCTTACCCGGGCGCCGCCGCTGGCCATCACAGCCTGCATACGGGCCTTTTGGCCGGCCGTGAACATATACATACACACGTCGTTGGTGTAGTCCATGTAGTTCATGGTCATCTCAATGGGCGTGCCCGTACAGGTGCTGAGGTGTGGGTAGGTGGGGCAGCCGCTGTTGGAGGTATTGTGTGTTGGCGTATCGGCCACGAGGTCGCTGCCACAGGTGGCGTCGCCCCAGATGTGCCGCAGGTTCAGCCAGTGCCCTACGTCGTGGGTAGCTGTGCGGCCGCGGGCAAAAGTGCCGCCGGCGGGGTTGGGCAGCGCCAGCGAGCCCACCGTGGAGAAGCGCACGACAATGCCGTCGGTATTGGCTGCGCCGCCCGGAAACTGAGCGTAGCCCAACAGACCGGAGCTGCTGAATACCACGCTCCAAATGTTGAGGTAGTGATTGCGGTTCCAGATGGTCGACGGCTTCAGCGTGCTGTTGATCTGGGTAGTCGACCAGGAAGCCTGACCGCCATTCACCCGGTTGATGCCGTTGGTGGCCGTGCCGTCGGGTTTGCGCTGTGCCAGACAGAACTGGATTTCCGTATTGGCCGCTACCGGCTGAAAAATCTGAGGAATACTGGACGCGTCGGCATTGGTAAGGGCAAAGTCTTGGTTTAACTGCTCTAACTGGGCCAAAACATACTCATCGGCGATGTTTTCGTTGGTACCGTAAGCATCGCCGTTGTGTACAATGTGGAAGACTACGGGTATGGTGATGACCATACGCCCCGTGTTTGGGTTGTAATTTTGCTCAAAGCGTTGGGTGTGCCTTTCAATAGCTTCCATACGGGCAGCCATGTCGGGGTCGTGTTGGAGTTGGTACTGAAGCTCTTCCATGGTGGCGCACTCCCGGCTTTCCTGTGCAAAAAGCCCGACGGAGAACAAAGCCAGCACTACGGTTACAAGTAGTCTCATGCTCGTTTTACGCTTGGTTGTGAATGATAAAAAACTGCTTAAAGTTAATCGAACGGATATTCTTAAACCAAGAATAACCGATTGATTTCTGCGGGATTGGAAGACAGATGACACAATAATTTGCTTTAGGGCCCATTGGGGCTGTATTTGGGATAAAAACAGGCAAGCCATTCCCGCAATGGCGGAAATGGCTTGTGCTGATATTTTTGTGCTTTAAAAACTGACTTAAAACTTTGTGGTCTCGCTAGGAATCGAACCTAGATCTTGGGCTCCGGAAACCCACATACTATCCGTTGTACTACGAGACCATCTCCTGTAAAAGGAGCTGCTTTGGCGCAGCGTGCGCAAAGATAAACGATCTTAGTGAATTGCGCAACGCACTTGGTCAAATGTTTTTTTGTCGGCCAAGGGATGGAAGCGGTATGCCGCCCCGAGTAGGGAGGTTTGGCCGACCGGAGAGGGGCGGCATAAGAGCGGACAGCCCGGCGCCGCGCAGGATGCCAACGGAGCCGGATGCAGGGCGGCGTGGCCCCAAAAGAGGGGGTGATTATTTATGAATTTTATGTAATTTGTTTTGTTGTATAAATGTAGTATATTTGCCTAATTGCGCCATGAATCATTCGCGGCCAAATAAAGCAGAATGAATTGTTATGATTACTTATATTAAAATATCAGGTTTCAAATCTTTCCATGAAATGGAAATGGAATTCAGGCCTTTTACGGTAATAGCAGGTGCAAATGCTTCTGGTAAGAGTAATTTATTTGATGCTTTACAACTACTGAGTAGGCTGGCAGAGGCGGATAGCATAAAAAAAGCATTTACAGAGCAAAGAGGTGAGTTCATAGAGTTGTTTACTCAATATGATGGGGGGCTTTACGCTAATGAAATGTCGTTTAAAGTTGAAATGCTTGTGTCGGGAGAAGTAAAG
>CAYOTJ010000090.1:7405-7941 GCA_964406855.1 uncultured Saprospiraceae bacterium | reverse complement strand
ACGCATGGGGTAATCGGACAAATCTTAAATATACAAGGCTTCGTTATGAGTTGGCTATTAAGCGTGTGACAAATGAATATGGCATAGAAGACCTATTGGTTGCCCATGAATCATTGGAAAAACTGAATCATAGCGATGATAAGTGGGTTAAACTCATCCCCAGTTCTTTCCGGAATCAATGGCGACCACCAGTAGCAACGGGTAAACGAGGAATACCATACATGGATACGATATTTGAAAATAACATTCCTACAGTGTTGATACCTCAAGATGGGCCGAGGGGTGGTAATAAGCGCCGTGTACCCTTGATAAATGCTACTCGAACTGTACTTAGCAGTTTTGACAATGTTGACTTCCCTCATGTTTTAGCTGTTAAGGAAGAGCTGAAGAGTTGGAAATTTCTTAGATTAAATCCGGATGATCTTCGAAGACCAACCCGTAAAAATACGGGAGGAGACGTGATTTCTCAGAGCGGGGAAAATCTTGCAGGCGCATTGCACAGGATAAAAGTATCAGACCCCTATGCAGTAACGGAG
>CAYOTJ010000090.1:5808-7395 GCA_964406855.1 uncultured Saprospiraceae bacterium | reverse complement strand
AACGGAGATTAGTAGAAAGACTCAGAGTTTATTGCCTAACTTCACAGAGGTTGATGTTATTGACGATTTAGAAAATCGCCAGTATGTCATTCAATTGAGTGATGCAGATGGAAAAAAATACTCGTCAAGAGTATTGTCTGAAGGTACGCTCAGGTTACTTACGCTCTGTATATTACAATATGATGACGCTTTTTCAGGGCTATTGTGCTTTGAGGAACCGGAGAATGGGGTGCATCCTTTTCGTATAGGCGCTATGGCTCGATTATTAAGAGACATGAGGACCAGTTTTGAGGATGCTGATGAAGGACTTAGACAGATTATTGTTAATACACATTCGCCGGTATTGCTCAGTGAAATTAACGGTTGGATTCAGAATAAAGATAAATTAACAGGTATGTGGTATTCTGAAATGCATAAGCGTATAATGAATACGAATAACGGAAGGATTTCAGTAGCCGTAACTGTTTTGAGGCCTGTACATGAGAATGATCTTTTTTCTGAAAAAGGCAGTACTGATAACCGACTTACAGTTGCTATCGTTAACGAATATTTGAATACCCTAAGCGCTTCTAATTAATTATCAGTTATGCAAATTTTTGCAGGATTATTTACAGAGGGTACGACCGATCTGCGTTTTTTCGAGAGCATTGTTCGCCGGGCAATGGAGAAGGTTGCTTTTGAATGCAGAGGTCAAATAGATGTTTACGTAACCAGTATTACAGATAAACCCGAAGGTGATAGATACCCTGAACAAGTATTGAGTATAGCCAGGATTGCTCATCAAAAGTATGGCTTACAATTGGTGTGTTTGCATGCAGATGCAGATAGCCAGGATAGCAGGAGCGTAATGCAGCATAAGTTTCAACCAGCGCTTGATAAAATTCAACGTACGAGCGATGAAGAGGTTTGCAGGAATATAGTGCCTATTATTCCCGTACAGATGATGGAGGCGTGGATGCTAGCTGATAAAGAATTGCTTAGAAAAGAAATTGGAACGACTTTGAGTGATAACCTATTGGGGATAAATAGATTTCCTGAGGATATAGCCGATCCCAAAAAGGTTATAATGGATGCAATTTTACTGGCAAGGGCTCCTTATACTAAGAAGAGACGTAAAGATTTGAAGGTAGCAGACCTTTACCTGCCTATTGGAGAAAAGCTTGCGCTATCTAAACTTGAGGCTCTGCCATCATATCAGTCGTTTCAAACTGCATTACGCCAGTGCTTTCGTGATTTGCGACTACTATAGCTTTTTCCTTATCTTTCTATAACTTCATCTCATCTTCCTCTCCCCGCCGCATACGCATCCCGGCTTATCAGCTCTTCCTGCCCATCGGGGCCCATGCGCCATACGGTGGCGGTGAGGGCGTTGTAGCTGCTTTGGAGGGGCATTTGCTCTACGCGCAGCGGCAGGTCGGGTAGGGGAGAGGCGGCATGGAGCCGGGCTTCTAAGCTGTGTTCATCCAATACAAAAGTGAAGGCCACGGGGAAAGGGTAGGGGTTGGCCATGCGCAGGTCTTTGTAGGCGTAGGCTACGGTGGCGTCGAGGCCCAGCGGGGTGTAGGTGCTATCGGGCGTGTACACATT
>CAYOTJ010000090.1:2409-5798 GCA_964406855.1 uncultured Saprospiraceae bacterium | reverse complement strand
ATTTCGTACATGAGGGAGCTGAGTTGGCAGAGGCCGCCGCCATAGCCCTGCGCTAAGGCGCCATTGATGATGTTTCGGCCTGCTAAGTAGCCCCTGCGGGCCGAGGGCAGCCCTACCCATTGCCAAAAAGAAAGCACTTGGCCCGGCCCAATGAGCGCGCCGTTGAGGCAATGGATGGCGAGCCGCATGTTGTGCTTTTTGGCGGCTAAAGTCGGGCCGGCCAGCAAGGCCTGGCTACCGCTGAGGCGCTGTGGTAGCGGAGCCTCAGGCGGCATGGCTTCGGAGGCCCAGCGTTGGTCTATTCCGCTGCGCCGATCGTGGCGCCGCCGGCGCTGCCGACGCGCCCACTGGCGCAGCAGCAGCGGCAGGTATTGGCGGAGTAGGGCGCGCATAGGCATGGGCTATTTACCTCGCTCGATGGGGCAGGTCATACAATGCGAGCCCCCGCGCGCCCTGGAGAGCTCGCTGGAAGGCAGCGTTATGATGGTGTTTTTGACCTCGTGGGGGTCGATGATGCCATCGTCGAAGGCTTTGAGGAGGTCGCGGGCATACACCACCCGGTAGCCGGCTTCCTCGAAGGCCTCTTCCGTGACGGGGTTGCGGTCGTAGGTGAGGGCTACGCCGGGGCGCAGGGCCACGAGGTTGCAGCCGTCGGTCCATTGTTCGCGCTCCTGATACGGCGACTCGCCCCGGCCGCTGAGGATGATGCGGGTTTTAGGGTCGATCTCCTCAACCAAAAAATGCTGTACGGAGTGGTAGTACTGGATGGCGCCATCGTGCCGCATGACTTCTACATTAGAGCTGAGGCCGTCGACGATGATGGGCTTGAAGGCCACATAGTCGTGGTGGTTGATGCGGGTAAAGATGGTGTCGAGGTGCATATAAGAGCGGTCGGGCGGGATATTGACCTGCACCACGTTTTTGACCACGCCGCGCTCGAAGAGGCGGGCAGCCAACGAGCGAATGGCGTGGGCGTTGGTGCGCTCGCTACAGCCAATGAGGAGGTAGTCTTTGTTGAGCATCATCATGTCGCCGCCTTCGATGGACACCAGCTCGCCCCGCTTGGAAGGCGGAAACTGGTCGGGCTTGTTCATGTTGATGATGCGGCCGCTGTCGCGCACTTCCCTGAAGATGGGATGCGCCCAGATGATGTAGCGGGTGATAAAATTTTCGCGGAACCGGGCCTCCTTGGCGGCCTTGGTAATGACGAGGTGGTCGTTGACGGTGACGGCAATGTCGCGGGTGAAGATGAAGTTGGGTATGGGGTCGAAAAAGATGTAGTCTTCGGCGGGGTAGTAACCCGTAACGAGTACCTTGGTGAGCTCTTCGGCAGGCAGCTTGTGGAAGAGGTCTTTGGCCGAGGAGGGCAGCTCTTCCCAGTCGACGATCATGTCGATCATCTCGGCCTTGGCTTCGGGGTCTTCGCCTAAGGCCTCGCACAACAACTGCTCGATCTCCAGCACGTTGTTGTCGCCTATAAAGCGACGCAGCACTTCGGTAAATACATCGTGCTCCTGTTGCATACGGGGCAGGTGTACAATGTCGTCGAAGAGGAGTTCTTCGGCCCGCTTCGGCGAGATTCGGCTGATGCCGGCATCCGGCCGGTGGACAATGACTCTTTTGAGTTGGTCAATCTCAGTGGGTACAAATACCTTTGGCATAAAACAACGTTTGGTTGGGCAAAACGACCGCCTCACCAGGCGGCCACTCTTTCTATCTCGTAAATGGAATTGATCTTTCCTGCAAAGATGCAATAAAAACGGGGATTATCCCGGAGGATGGCAATCTCCGTAGGGCGGCCGTCGTCGATGTAATTGGCCTGCAACTTTGACTTGATGGTAAACATGCTCGTGAAGTAGTGGAGTTGAACGTCCTCGGAAAGATACTGCCGGATCTGAGCCAGCATCTTGGGGTAGTTGGAGGCCGGCCGCTCGGCGCAATGGTTGCAGATGGCCGTAAAATCGGGGCGGCAGTCGGGGCGCCGCTGTTGGCAATCGAAGGTGGGCAGGGCGTCGTAGCTAACCTTGTGATGGGTATAGGCCACCGACGACAAAGATAGCAGCCCCGACTTTCCGTAGGGCATCAATGAGGCAAAGGGGCCGTCCATGACCGTAAGGCCGGTGTTGGCCAATTGCGGGCTCGACACAAAAGCCATTTCCGATATTTCGTGCATAAGCGAAATTTCGGGCACGCCAAAGAGCCGGTTTACGCCGTTGCTGCCGGCATAAGTGGCGTTGATGACCTGGCCGGCCGTAACCTCAAAATTGCTCTGGCTGTGGGGAGGGAGGCTGCGAAGACGCACCCGCCAATGATCGGCCTCAGCTTCCGCCCCGGTAATTTCGGTAAGGGTACGCAGGGTAATGCCGGGCGTGGCCGCCAGCCGCTCGCGGTAGTATTGGGCAATGAGGACGGGGTCGAAGGTGTATTCCGTGGTGAGGTAAACGGCCTCTAAGCGGTGGTAGTTGAACAGAGGGTGGTTGAGCGCCCGATCGCAGCGTATGTTGATGTACCGGCAGAAGCGCTCAAACTGCTGGGCGTCGGTAAGGCTGCCAAAGCGGTCGATGGCGTAGTATTTGTCGAAAGAAAACAGGATAAAAGGCTGGTGGTCGCGGGTGAAGCGCGCCTTGTTTTCGTCCGACATCCGGGCCGTGGCCACCGACCTGGGGTAGTGGTAGCCGCTGTGCAGCCGCGCCTGATTGACGGTGCTTGCTTTCTTCATCAGCTCGGCCTCCTTCTCCACTAATAACACCCGCGCCCCGCGCCCTGCGGCATACAAGGCGGCATAAGCGCCGAAAATGCCGCCGCCGATGATGAGGAAGTCGTAGTTTTCGGTCGAGGAAGCCATAGCTGCGGGTAGTTTGGGCGGCGCGCCCTATTGCGCCAGATCTCGGAGTTGCAGGTACAGGTCGGAGTAGTCGTACTGCCCCAGATGCTGCGCCCAGTTGAGGGTATCCTGCATCTGCCCGGCGCTGGAGGGGCCGGCCAGCAGGGTGTCGATGTCGGGGTGGTACCAGGCGTAGATCATGCCCAGATGATTCATGGCGGTGGGCAGTGGGCGGCGATTGGCGTTGGGCAGCGCAGCCAGCCATTGGCGCAGGTCGTGCACCAAGGGGGGCGTTTCGCCGGGGTTGCCGCCCCGGGCGGCTAAGGAGGCGCCAGGGCCATACTCCTCGGCGCGCAGTTTTACACCGCCGGCATTGAGGCCGTAGGCGATAAAGCGGCGGGAGCCATGAAAATCCCGGTAGCGGGCATAGTCGCTTTGCAGCAGGTTGTGCTTGATCTGTATGCGAAAGTCGAGCCCAAAGTCGAGGTTCAGCCGGGCGTATCGCTCCGGGTGACGAATGCCGCTGAGGCCCACGCGCAGGCCGGCCTGGCGGGCTATCGCTAAG
>CAYOTJ010000090.1:0-2399 GCA_964406855.1 uncultured Saprospiraceae bacterium | reverse complement strand
TCGCCCTGTTTATCAGTGATCATGCCGATGATATCGGCAATATCGGCTTCGCTGTCGCGGTTATCCCAATGCACCATCAGGGTATCGAGGTTGGCGC
The DNA here is from genome assembly GCA_964406855.1 of uncultured Saprospiraceae bacterium. Classification (GTDB taxonomy): domain Bacteria; phylum Bacteroidota; class Bacteroidia; order Chitinophagales; family Saprospiraceae; genus JAUMBM01. The sequence goes on along the minus strand of CAYOTJ010000090.1, from coordinate 2,302 downwards.
CCAGCAGAGCCTGGTACTCATCGAGGCAGATGAGCAGGAAGCTCTTGCTGAGGTTGTGCTCCGGCGAGCGCAGGTTATCTATGCTGCCCACCTTCATCATCACCTTCAGATCGGTTACGCCATGCGCGCCCGCCCACTCGGCCAGTATGCGCTCGGCCCGCCTGAAATCTTCGGGTATTTTGTTGATGGGGTAGTTGGTGGCGCCGTCAATCTCGCGGCCGCCAGCGGCATAAAAGGGATCAAGCTGAGCAAAGGCGGCTTCAGGGGCCACCGTCCAGCCCCACATGGCCGTTCCCAGCGCCAGGCTTGGTTTGTTGGTGTCGCTCATCGGTTGCGTTGGGTTGGTGAAGTATCAATGGGTTTTAACTTTTTCAGGGCCGCCATCGCCTGAATATAGCGCTTAGCTAAGGGCAATATCTTCACCCGGCTGCTGCTGGTGTCGTCAATCCACTTCACCGGCAGCTCATACACCCGGCGCCCCTGCCACTCGGCCACGGTCAGCAGCTCGGTGCTAAAGAACCAGCCGTCGTTTTGAGCGCCTCCCGCATTCAGGGCCGGATATACGTCGCGGCGCAGCCACTTAAAGCCGCACATGCCGTCGGAAAACTTCACACCTAAGTACGCTTTCAGCAGCCAGTTGAATACCCGCGAAGAAATTTCGCGCTTGAGCGAGCGGCCAATAACCTTGGCCTGCGGGTGTAGCCGGGTGGCGTATACCAGCTCGTAATCCTGCTCGGCCAGCGCCCGGTAGGCCTCCAGAAAGTGCGGCAGATCAGTGGCTAAGTCTAAGTCCATATAGCCTACTATATCGGCTTCTGATTGCCCCCAGGAGGTTTTCAGGGCTAAGCCCACGCCGCGGCGGGGCACGCTCACCCAGCTTACGCCGGGCAGGTCGTCGCTCAGTTGTTGGGCAATGCTCCGGGTTTGGTCGGTAGAGCCATTGTCGGCAATGACAATGCGCCACTGTTCCGCCTGGGGGAAGTGATGGATGAGAAAGGCATGCAGGATGCGCACATTTTGCGCGAGGGTAGCCTCTTCATTCAGCACGGGAATGGTTACGTCAAATGTCATGGCGTAGTCAAGCGTGAGTTTGGCGCGAAGATAAGATTTGTTGGCTATTATAGGGCTCGCGCGCCTATGTTTTGGGCAAATCGGTGGGGTGGGGGTATTTTTTTGGGGCCCCGCCGCATATCATCCACGTTTATGAGCGACACGGGCGGCGCCGGGTGTTCCGCTATATGCCCACCCCGTCGGTCGGGGGTAACCCTCCCTTGGGGCGGTCATACCGCTGCACCCCCTGGTCCGATAGAAGCCCGCCGGGGCGCTTGGCTAAGCATTTGCCGCCGTCGGGCGCACAGGCGACCGGCCCACGGAGACGCTAAATTAAAAATGGCTTAAAAGTGCCTGATAATCACTAAAGTTTGCTAAGTTATCCTTTATCTTTGAGCGTTGTTATGCCCGATATGAAGGCGTTTTATTATTTAATACGGCAAAGCCATGAACAATTTTTTACCTCAGGCACACAAGCTTACGGCGCTTCTTTTAGCCATTTGTCTTTCAACATCTTGGATCAATGCGCAAAGCGGTATCTTCGAAAGCTATGCCATCATCAATGCGGGCGCCGGCGATTTGTTCTACGACTTGCAGGCTACTACGGGCAATCCGGATTTTAATGGCGCCAACCTCGGCTCGTTTGTGCAGTGTACTGGAACCCTGCGATTGGACGGCGGCCAGAACAAGACCTTCAAATGCCCCGGAGATGACATCACCAATGGCACGCTCTGGTATCGGGTTTATCCTACGGGCAGTCCTTCCGGCTCATTTATTTCCGTGAACCTGCCTTTTAGCGCCAACCTTGGTACAGGCTGCGGCGCCAATGACCAGCAGTGGGAACAGAATGCAGCTAACATCAACCTCTTGGCCAATCGCCTGCCCGGCACTTATACCTTAGAGGTTTACACAACCGCCAATTTTACGTTTACCGGCGGCGGCGGCGGTTCGGGCTCGCACACATCCAACAACGGCGGCGCTAACTACAGCGCTACCTTTACGGTCACCGCCGGGGCTGGCTGCCCGGTGTTTGTAACGGCGAGCGGAGGAACGGCTTTTGCGACTTACACCACCCTGAATGCTGCCTTTACGGCAATTAACGCAGGCACGCATCAAGGTGTTATTGATATTTAGATTGCCGCTAATACGACAGAGCCGGCAGTAGCTGTTCCGTTACTACGCAGTAATGCTCCATCCAATTTAAAAATGGATTTGGCTGGAAAAGAGATTACCCGTGATATAAAGCTATACC
>CAYOTJ010000089.1:0-10381 GCA_964406855.1 uncultured Saprospiraceae bacterium | reverse complement strand
TCTACGACAACTGCAACAGCCTGCACACCAACGCCTACGACGAGGCCATCACCACCCCTACCGAGGAGAGCGTGCGCCGCGCCGTGGCCATTCAATTGATCATCAACCACGAGCTGGGCTTAGCCAAAAGTGAAAACCCCATGCAGGGCAGCTTTATCATTGAGGAACTCACCGACTTAGTAGAGGAGGCTGTGATGGCCGAGTTCGACCGCATCACAGAGCGCGGCGGCGTATTAGGCGCCATGGAAACCATGTACCAACGCAATAAAATTCAGGAAGAAAGCCTCCATTACGAGACCCTCAAACATACCGGCGAGCTGCCCATCATCGGTGTCAATACCTTCTTAGGCAAAGACGGCTCGCCCACCGTGCGGCCCCAGGAGGTCATCCGCTCTACTACCGAAGAGAAGGAAGGCCAAATTGCTACCCGCAACCGGCTCCATGCCGCCCACGCAGCGCAGGCGCCCGCCATGCTCCGGCGGCTAAAAGACGTAGCCCTCCGCAACGGAAACCTCTTTGAAGAGTTGATGGAAACCGCTAAATTTGCTACATTGGGCCAGATCACCCAGGCCCTGTTTGAAGTAGGGGGGCAGTACCGAAGAAATATGTAATTACCACGCCCTCCCTCGGCCCGACCATACCTTCACCGACATGCCCTGCGGCCCCTGCTGCCGCAGGCTGTTTACTAAAGTCGTCACACTGGATTCGTTTCCATCAAAACGAATGAGGAAAGGAAGCGCTACCGGCGTTGCCGCAGCCGGGTTCATAACCGCTTCTCCCGACTCGTCTATCCGGAAATAACCATAGTATCCCGCTTCCAACGTCGACGCCAATCCCAAAGCCTGTAATTGCGATCGCCAGTTCTGGGCTGTGCCCTCAAGAGTCGTATTCGTTGCCGCTACATAGCCCCACAGGGTGTTGGTCGGCACACGGCGCAGCTCCTTATGCCGCCACAAAAAACCGTTTTCCTCCTGAGCGTCAACGCGGTAATACTCCGGCGTTACTTCCAGCGTGGCCCTGCTCGTAATTTCATTCTGTAGGTGCACTTCCATCGTATAAGTGCCTGGCGTTAGCCATCCCGCCGGCGCCTCGCCCCGGGCCGGCGCCTCGCCCGGTTCGCAATTATCGGGCGGCACTATGGCTAAAATATCCAGATCCAGCCGCTGGTTGGCTTTGCTCAATTCCGTGGCAATGGTCACATTCAGACATTCCTCAGAGGCTATGGTCTCCACCTGAAACGTCAACTCCGTACGGGTCGGATACAAGTCCTCCCACAGATCGATGTAAAGATCTTCATCAATGCCCGGAATAATAATCGGGTCTTTAAACCGCTCAATAGAGCACCCGCTTATTAGCAGAATGGCCAGAACGGTACCCGGTACCCCACGCCAGTAACAATGCTTACTCCACATTACCGCTTGTAGTTAGTCGTTTTTCGGGAAAATGTATTCAGACCGCAGCAAGGATGCCCGACTTGGGCGCCCGCTTTGCAGTTGTAGGCATCAACCAAACTTTATTTGTTTAACGCGCAGTTGCCGTTAATGCTGCCCATAGCGCTAAAAAGAATGGGGTTGACTATCTGGGGCCTGCCCCGCATGGCATTATTCGCCATCAACATCTGGCGCGGGGCCGCTACGCTGCGCCGCTCGCTCATCGCTCGGCCCCAAGGGGCTGCCCTCCTGCGGTCGGGCACGGCTCCGCATCGCTAGGCCGGGCGTTATCCTCCGCGCAAACACCCGCCTCAACCCCTGCTCCACCCCTATTTTCCGTTGGCATCCTGCTGCGCCAACACCTCCGCAAAGGCCTGCCATACCGGCGTAGCGGGCGGGGGCGCAGTAAGGGTCTCCCAAGCCTGCGTCACCGGATGCCGGAAGCGCAGGCGCCAACTGTGCAGGTCTATGCCCCGGTCGGCATTGGCCCGCTTGAAGCCATATTTTACATCGCCCCTGATGGGGCTGCCCAATTGAGCCATTTGGGCGCGCACCTGATGGTGGCGTCCCGTCAGCAGCGTTATTTTCAGCAGGTGATAGCGCTCGCTACTGCCTAAGTGTTCGTAGCGCAGCTTAGCCTCTTCCGCCTGGGGGGCCGGGGCGTCTAATACCCGCGTCTTATTGGCGCGCCCATCTTTGAGCAAATAATGAGCTACCTCCCCCGACGATTCGGCCGGCAAAGCGCCCACAATCGCTAAATAGGTTTTTTCTACTTCTCGCTCCCGAAACTGCTCGTTGAGCTCGGCTAAGGCCGACTTTTTTTTCGCCAGAACCACCAATCCGCTGGTGGGCCTGTCAATGCGATGCACCAGAAAAAGCGGCTGCCGGCAATAAGCCTCCCCCAGCTCCTGCAAGGAGCGGTCGGCCGTTTTGTCGGGTTGCACAGGCAGGCCAGGCGGCTTGTTGAAAGCCACAAACTGGTGGTTGTTGGCCAGCAGCCAATGGCTGATGAGCTCAGGGGCGCCATCTGTAGGCGCGCCGGTAGGATGATACTCCATAGGCTGCTTAATCGACTTCTTCGTAGTCCACATAATCGTCGTCCCGGCGCTTGCGGTTGCCGCCCCTCTGATCGTCTTCCGGATACCGGGGCGGGTCTATACGCGGAGGCGAAATCAACAGCCGATAGGCTAAATAAAGCAGTATGCCAGTAAAAAGAAGCTTGAACATACAAGGAGGCTTTTGCACAAAGGTAGGCTTTTTGCCGGAAATCTGCCGCAAACCATCAGCGATTCGCGGCAATTGACCGGATGCGATGATAATTTTTTGTTAGTTTTGCGCGTCGTTTCATAATGCGTCAGCATTTTGGCAGAGCCTTTTTAACATTCGCAGGGCTTCTGTTGCGTAAAAGCCGGCGCATAAAACCAAATTTGATTCATGGGATCAACGAAAATGATGCATCGGCTGGCAGGTTGGCTGGTTTTTCTCATCTCCGCTTTTGTCTACTATTTGTCGGTTGAACGCACAGGCAGTTTGTGGGACTGCGGGGAATTCATACTGGGCGCCTACAAACTTCAGGTAGTGCACCCGCCGGGCGCCCCCCTGTTCCTGCTCATTGGCCGCATGTTCACGTGGGTAGCCACGCTGTTCAGCGAAAACCCCGAAGACATTGCCTTTGCCGTCAACCTTATGTCGGGCATCAGCACGGCTTTTGCAGCGGCCTTCGTGGCCTGGATCACCATCATGCTGGGTAAAATGACCTTAGTCGGCCGCGAAGGTGAAACCAATACCAGCCAGGACATAGCCCTTGCCGGCGCCGGCATTGCAGCGGGCCTCTCTACAGCTTTCGCCACATCCATCTGGTTTTCGGCCGTAGAAGGAGAGGTATACGCCATGTCTACCTTCTTTACCACCCTCACCATTTGGGCCATGATCAAGTGGTACGTATTACCCGATACGCCCCAAACCGACCGCTGGATGCTCTTCGCCGTTTATGCCGCGGGGCTTTCCATTGGGGTGCACTTGCTCAGCTTGCTCACCTTCCCGGCTTTGGCCCTGTTCTACTACTTCAAAAAATACAGCAAGCATACCGTAGTAGGCGCAGGCGTAGCCGCCGGCGTAGGCGTAGTGTTCATCTATGCCGTACAGAAGTTCATCATCGTGGGCATCCCCCAACTCTGGGGCTTCTTCGACTACTTTATGGTCAACAGCCTCGGCATGCCTTTCGATACAGGCATTATCCCCACCCTGCTCATTGTAGGCGTACTGTTCTACTTCGCCTTCCGCTACGCCCATCAGAAAGGCAGCGCCATACTTCAGCAGATTGCTGTGGGGGCTGCCCTCATGGTCATCTCTTACAGCATCATCGGCGTAGTGGTCATTCGGGCCAACGTAGATACGCCCGTAAACATGAACCGCCCCAGCGACCCCATGCGCCTCATCCCGTACATCAACCGCGAGCAGTACGGCGAGCGCGCTCTGTTGCGTGGCCCCCAGTTCAACTCAGACCCCATCAAAACCAATGTCGAAGACCGCTATGGTCGGGTAGGCGATCGATACGAGATTACCGACTATAAGATCAGCGTGGAGTATGCCAACCGCGACAAGGTGCTCTTCCCGCGCATGAGCGACAATACCATGGGGCGCCCGTCGCTCTACATGCAATGGATGGGCCTCGACCCCAACCAGCCGCTGCCGCCAGGCCGCCCCAACATGGCCGACAACATCAGCTTCATGTTCAACTACCAGCTCGGCTGGATGTACTGGCGCTACTTCATGTGGAACTTCTCGGGCCGCCAAAACGGTCAACAGGGCTTCGCTCCCTGGGATAAGTCGGGCGGCCACTGGATTACGGGCATCAAATCACTCGATGCCACCCGATTGGGCAATCAGGACCAACTAACGCCCACTATGCTCAACGATCCCTCCCGCAACGTCTACTATGGCTTGCCCTTCCTTTTTGGCTTGCTGGGCATGTTCTTCCACTATCAGCGCCGCAGCAAAGACTTCCTCGGATTGCTGGCCTTGTTCATCATCACGGGCGTAGGTATCATCATCTACACCAACCAGCCCCCCAGCGAGCCCCGCGAGCGCGACTATGTACTCGCCGGCTCAGTATTCACTTTCTGCATCTGGATTGGCATGGCTGTGCTGGCCCTCTACAGCCTCGTCGAAGACAGGCTCAAGTCGAGCGGCCCCGTAGCCGCCGTGCTGGCGTCAGCGCTGGTGCTCATCGCGCCCGTGCTTATGGGTACCCAAAACTTCGACGACCACACCCGCGCCGAACACAGTGGCGCCCGCGACTACGCTAAAAACTTCTTAGAGTCGTGCGAGCCCAATGCCATCATCTTTACCTACGGCGACAACGATACCTACCCACTTTGGTACGCCCAGGAGGTAGAAGAGATTCGCACCGACGTTCGGGTGGTCAATCTAAGCCTGATTGCCGTAGATTGGTACATCGACCTGCTGCGCCGAAAAGTCAACGACTCGCCCGCACTCAAGATGACCATCCCCCGCGATGCCATGCGCGGTAAGAAGCGCAACCAGGTGTTCTACTACAACCCCAGCGGCCAGGACCGCGAGCAGAGCCTCCTGGAAGTACTTCGTTTCATCGGCGAAGACCACCCGCTCCAGGCAGGTAGCGGCCGCACCCTCGAAAGCTATTACAATACCAAGCAGGTTTACCTGCCCGTCAACCGCGAACAAGCCCGGGCTGCCGGCCTGTTTTCGCCGGCCGACTCCGCTATGGTCGTCGATCGCATTCCGGTTAAAATTGACGATACCCAACTGCTGAAAGACGACCTGGCCGTACTCGACATCGTCGCCAGCAACCTCTGGGATCGCCCCGTATACTTTGCCGTTACCTGCCGCCCGGAGAAACTCTTCGGCATGGACGACTTCATGCGCCTCGAAGGCCTCGCACTGCGCTTTACGCCCGTGCGCAGCCCCAGCCAGCGCGAATATGGCATGCTGGGCAGCGGCCGCGTAGATGCCGAGCGCACCTTCGACGTCGTGATGAACAAATGGGCCTGGGGCAATTTCGACAAGGTCGATACCTACGTCAACTCCAGCTACGGCCCCAGCATCCAGAGCATGCAGTTGGCCATGCGCCGCGCAGCCCTGCAATTCATCGCAGAGGGTAAAAAAGATAAAGCCGTAGCCTTGGCCGACCGCTACTTCGAGTCGTTCCCCCACCGCAACTTCCCCTTCGACTACCGCACCATGTACATGCTCACGGTTTACTTCCAGGCTGACGCCTACGAAAAAGCCAAGCCTTATGTGGAAACGCTCGCGAAGGAACTGTCGGATAACCTCAACTACTACTACTCCGTAGATCAACGCATCTTCACCAATAGCTTTGAGCGCGACGCCGAAGCCAGCGCCCAGGCAGCTCAGGTCATCTTCTTAGAGGCCGACAAAGCCAAAGATGAAGAAATGTTGAAGAAAATGCGCGACTGGCTGGGCCCCTATGTCGAAGACCCTTCGAAGAGAAGCGAGCCCGATTCGCTGAAAAACTAAATGATCAACCCGGGGGTTATGGCTGTCCAATATAGCCATAACCCCTTTTCTTTTCGCTTATGACCATTGCCATCGGCTGCGACCACGCAGGTTTTACCTACAAAGAGCGCATTAAGCAACTGCTACAGGAGCGGGGCCTGGAAGCCCTCGACTTCGGCGCCCACTCCGAAGAATCCGTAGACTACCCCGACTATGCCCACCCCGTAGCCAATGCCGTCGAAGAAGGCCGCGCCCAATGGGGCATCGTCATCTGCGGTACGGGCAATGGCGTAGCCATGACGGTAAACAAACACGCCGGCATTCGGGGCGCCCTGTGCTGGAAGGTGGAGATTGCAGCCCTGGCTCGGCAGCACAACGACGCCAACGTGCTGGCCCTCCCAGCCCGTTTTGTTTCCATAGAAGAAGCCCTCGCTATGACCGCCGCCTTCCTCGACACCCCTTTTGAAGGGGGCCGCCACAGCCGCCGCATCGCCAAAATGGGCTGCGTATAAATCATTTCATCCTGACTGAAACCAACCGAACATGAAAAAGGTATGGATTTTTGCCATATTGGCTACGAACCTGCTCACCGCCGCTGCGCAACCCTCCCGCCCCTCCGGCGTAGATACCGCTCGCGTACTGGCGGCTACCATTACCGCCGGCGATCTGGAGCGCCACCTCTTGCAAATTGCTTCCGAAGAATTTGAAGGTCGCGAAACCGGCACCGACGGCCAACGCAAAGCCGCCAAATACTTAGCCGAAGTATTTGCCGGCTACGGCCTGCCCGCCATCGGCGATGAAGGCTCTTACTTTCAACGCATATCCTTTATTGCCGAAACCTGGACCGAAATCAAAATGACGGTCAACGGCGAAGACCTTCGCCACTTGTGGGAGTATTACTCCGTGCCCGCCCAAAACGACAACCGCCCCAGCTTCTCGGCCGAGGAGGTTCTATTCTTGGGCTATGGCATCGATGACGAGCGCTACAGCGACTATCAGGGGCAGGATGTGACCAATAAAACCATCCTCATCTACAGTGGCGAGCCCACCGACGCCAAGGGCAACTCTTACCTTACCGGCGATACCAGCCGTACCGCCTGGACCCACGACGTGACCCTCAAGCTGAAAGCGGCCCACAGCCGGGGCGCTGCATTAGTCATCGTTCTCGATGCCAACTTCCGCGAAAACCTCGCCCAAGTGCGCAAGGAAGTACTCGACAGCCGCCTGCGCATGGGATGGAGCGCCAACCCGGCCGCCAACTATGCCAACAGCGTCTTCGTCTCTTCCGAGTCGGCCCGCGCCCTGATCGGCGGCAGCTTCAACCAGATCGTGAAGGCACGCCGCCGCATTGAGCGCACGGGCAAACCCCGGGCCGTGGCCTTCCCCACCCGCCTGTCGCTGGTGCAGCGAAAAAATGTACGCGAGCTGTTGGGCGAAAACGTCATGGGGTATGTAGAAGGCGTTGATCCCGCCCTGAAACATGAGATGGTGATCGTGACGGCCCACTACGACCACTTGGGCCGCCGGGGCGACAACATCTATTTCGGCGCAGACGACAACGGCTCCGGCACTTCTACCGTACTGGAAGTAGCACAAGCTTTTGCCGAGGCCCGCCGCATGGGCTATGGCCCCCGCCGCAGCGTGCTCTTCCTGCTGGTATCGGGTGAAGAGAAGGGGCTGCTGGGCTCCGAATACTACGTCAACCATCCGGCATTCCCACTCGAAAATGCCATTGCTAACGTAAACGTGGACATGGTGGGGCGGATAGACCAAAAACACCAGAATAACCCCAATTACATCTATGTCATTGGCTCCGACCGTATCAGCAGCGATCTGCACGCCATCAATGAGCAGGCCAATGCTACCTACACCCAACTGGAACTCGACTATACCTACAACGCCGAGAGCGACCCCAATCGTTACTACTACCGCTCTGACCACTACAATTTTGCCGAGCGCGGTATTCCGGCGGTATTTTTCTTCAATGGCACCCATGCCGATTACCACCGCACTTCGGATACCGTTGATAAGATCAACTTTGAAAAAATGGCCCTCATCGGAAAGCTCATCTTCCATACCTCCTGGGAATTGGCCAATCGCGATGAGCGCATACGCCGCGACCGGCTCGCGCCGGCAGGAAAATAAGCCTCCAACGCTTCAGAAAAACAAACGGCGCTCCATGGAGCGCCGTTTTACTTTGTGATTATCTGTTGTTTGGTCGGTGGTTATGATGCCACCCTCTGTTCAACACACGGTATCTTATCAAGTCATTACTGTATTACAGATTAAAATAGTGAGTGTAGGGCCGGCTCTACCCCCCCAGATGAACCGGCCCATCTCACCCAAATCAGGGCACAAAGGCGCCCTGTCGGCTCTTGACGTCACTGAATCACCGATTCAACTTGTGATCAGAAACGGGAGACTGGATAATGTGAACGTCACATAGCTAAGCTTTTGGAAAGCCGCAAAACTTTCCAGAAACTGATGTGCTCAAAACGACATTGGTAGATAGATAGAAATAAGCAGGGCAGAAAGGAAGGATGCCCAACTCAAATAAAAACGTATGTTTTTTCTCTCAAAGCTGGTTCAAAGATAAACGCATGCAGCGAATTTCGCAAGTCAAGGGCAATATTTTTTCCTTCTTTTGGATTTTTTCCATATTTTGGAGGATAAAACGCTCTTTCGGGGTGATAAAAATGGTCGGCGATTACTTCCGGGGCTTCATAAACGGGATTTCCTTCTTACGGAATGCGATTAAAATACCCCGGGGCAGGCCTAATAGTTTGGCGCTGAGTTTGGCGCTGAGTTTGGCGCTGGCAGGTTTTGTGCATAGACCGCTGGTTTATATTATGCGAGCCTCCGTACACAAAACCTGCCGACGCGTGGTATATAATCTCCAATGCTACAATACCAGTCCGACTGCGCAGCCCTGAGGCAGTTCTGATGGTTCTTGGACCAGGGGGTGAAGCGGTACGGCCCCGACCTCAAGGAGGGGGCGTAATAGCGGAACACGTTTACCCGGAAGAGCGTAGCGAAGATTTAGCCGACTAGCGAAGCGACGGCGGACGTGGCGGCGCCGCGCATTGCGCTACCCGGAGGCAGATGATATGCGGCGGGGCCCATAAAAAGAACCTTTCTTCACAGACTTATACTGCGGGGCTATTGGCCAACCTTGGCACATGTTGGAAAATCCATCAATTGGCTATTGAGGCGCCACCACGATTTTTACGGTTTGTTGCGCGCCATTGGCTTCGGAAAGCAGGCAATAGTATACGCCGGGCTTGAGGCCGGCGAGGTCGAGACTCACGCTATGATTGCCGACGGGGTACTCGGTGGGTGGGAGAACACGAGCCACCATTCCGCTTTCGTCTTGTAGCGCTATGCGCACCGTTTGGGCCGCGCTCAGTGCAAAGCGCAATGTAGCCTGCTGCCCGGCGGGGTTGGGGGCTACTTGCGCACCGGAGAGCGCCCTGGGGCTTATCGGCGCTGTTGATTCGGCTTCTGCGGGAAGCAGCAAAAACCAGCGCATGTGAAAGCCCTCCCGCTTGTGTCCGCCATGACGGCCTTTTTGCCCCTCCTGCGGCCTGGCGGCCCCTTCGGGGCGAGGCGAATGTTGCGGGGTATCGGCAGGCCTGTATTTGTTTACAATGGCCTTATGGTCGGCTTCCCATTGTTGGCGTTGAGGGGCTATTTCTGCCATCAGCGCTTCGATTTCAGGCGCGTACTTTTCCGTCAGCGCCTTCAGGCCTTCCAGCTCTGTTTCATGGGCTGCCCGCCATTGCTGGTGCTGCTCGCGCATGGCATTTGGCGACATCTGCTGCTGGCGCAGCGCTTTCATGGTTTCCTTTTTATCAGCCATCAACTGGCGGTACCGGGCTATAGCTTCCTTATCGGCGGCCTCAATGCTGGTTTCGAGGCGGGCGCGCAATTGTTGCATAACCGGCAGGACGTTCTGCTCCCTGTAGGCGCGCAGCTCTTTGTGCATAGCCCTGCGAGCGGCCGTGTCGCGGGGCATGGCGCCTTCGTGATGATGCCCGTGGCGGCCCGGCTGCGCATGAGCCGGTAAAACAAAAATCAACAGTAATGCCGCCAAGACCAGCGGCTGCATCCACAATCGAAGGATGGGTACAAACATGTCAGGTTAGTTTTGATGAAAAAATACAAGCGCATTAAAATGCTTCATGCTGTTGAGACGGCCGGCAAAGAAGAAGGTTTAATACATAGGAGCACGTATTTGCACCACACCCTGCTGCGGGCGTTTATTCTGTTTGGGATTTGGGCGTGCCCCCGTGCGCAGGCAGCTATTTGGCGCCTGAGGGCGCAAGCGGCGGCCACACAGCGCACGGGGTCGGGTGTTCCGCTCTTATACCCCCCCCTTTAATATATAAAATCTACGCTGCGCTATAGGTATGCCCCCGAAGGAGGGGGGGGGTATACCGCTGCACCCCCTCACG
>CAYOTJ010000088.1:0-10414 GCA_964406855.1 uncultured Saprospiraceae bacterium | reverse complement strand
CTATTAACTTTTATGGGGGTAAAGAGTTGTAAACAAGTCCTTCGTTCACTTCCCACTATAAGCAAAAAATATGCATTTACCACTTTTACAAGACGTTGTAATTATTCTTGGCCTTTCCGTAATTGTCGTTTATCTTTTCCAACGACTCAAACTGCCCGCCATACTGGGGCTGCTCATCACAGGTATGATTGCCGGCCCCAACGGCCTGGTGCTCGTACATGCCGTACATGAGGTAGAAATGATGGCAGAGGTTGGCGTCATACTGCTGCTGTTTATCATCGGGCTGGAGTTCTCGCTCAAGACCTTAGCCTCGCTGAAAAAAGCGGTGCTCTTAGGCGGGTTTCTTCAGGTAGGCCTAAGCATTGGGGCTGTTATGGGTCTGGCCCTCATGGTCGGATTCAAATGGCAGCAAGCCCTTTTTCTTGGTTTTTTGGTATCGCTGAGTAGCACCGCCATCGTATTGAAACAGTTGCAACAGCGGGGCGAGCACAATGCGCCCCAAGGGCGGCTGGCGCTGGCCATCCTCATTTTTCAGGACATCATCGTGGTGCCTATGATGTTGCTTACGCCCATCCTGTCGGGGCAAGACACCGGCGACAGCATTTGGTGGTTGTTGCTCAAAGCGGTAGGCGTAGTGATCGTAGTGCTTTATGGCGCCAGCTATCTCATCCCCCGCGCCCTGCATGCAGTAGCGCAAACGCGCAACCGCGAGTTGTTTATACTCACGGTGGTGGTTATCTGTTTTGCCGTAGCCTGGGGCACCAATGCCGCAGGCCTGTCTTTGGCTTTAGGCGCTTTTTTAGCCGGACTTATCATTTCCGAATCAGAATACAGCTATCAGGCTACCGGCATTGTACTGCCTTTTCGCGAGGTCTTCTCCAGTTTCTTCTTTGTGTCTATTGGCATGTTGCTCGACTTGCGCTTTTTTGCCGAGCACGTTGCCGTCATCCTGGCACTGGCGTTGCTGGTTATGCTGCTGAAGCTGTTTATTGTGGTTATCGCTGTTGTTGTGCTGGGCTATCCCCGCCGCACCAGCCTGCTTACGGCTATGGCCTTATTTCAGGTAGGAGAATTTGCTTTCATTCTGGCGGCCCTCGGCTTGCAATACGGCCTGCTCGACGAGGGTTTGCAGCAGTATTTCCTCGCTACTTCCATCATCACCATGGCCATCACGCCCTTCGTCATCGATAATGCCGACCGCATCTCAGGCTGGTGGATGAAAAAGGCGCCCCGCCCCGATCGGGCGCTGGCCCGGCAGGATACGCCCGATACCGAAGATCTCAAAGACCACGTCATCATCATCGGCTATGGCCTCAACGGGCGAAACATTGCACGGGCAGCCAGTCGCGCAAATATTCCCCATATTGTACTGGAACTCAACCCGCAGAACGTACAGCAGGCCCGGGCCGACGGCGTTCACGTCTACTTTGGCGATGCCGCCAATGAAGTGGTGCTGGAACACCTCAAGGTCTATCAGGCCCGAGTAGCCGTTGTCACCATCAATGATCCCGTAGCAGCCCGCCAGATCGTCCGCCACATCCGCACCATCTGCAATACCGTCCATATCATGGTGCGCACCCACTACGTAACCGACATGGACGAACTCTACCGCCTCGGGGCCAATGAGGTTATACCCGAAGAGTTTGAAACCTCCATAGAGCTGTTTACCCGCCTGCTCAACCAGTACTTAGTCCCTCAGGATGAAATCACCACTTTCGTCAATCACATCCGGGCCGACAGCATACAGCGGATGCGGCCTGAAGAGAGCTGGGCTTCTGCTCCAACGACAGGCCTTGAAATTCCCGATTTTAACCTTACCTGCTTCAAAGTTCAGGGCGCCGATCGCGATTTGCTCAATCAGAGCCTTCAGCAGGCCGACCTGCGCGGGCGCTTTGGACTCACCGTCGCCGCCATTCAGCGCGATAGCGTTTACCTCACCGATCTGGGCCCCGATACATCCATACAGGCCAATGATCGCGTATTTGTGATGGGGCCCAGCGAAGCCGTAGCCCGCTTCGGCGAATCCAGGGCCGCCGTGCGCAAATGATGAAACAGCTACAACGACGCGGCTTATGGCTTTGGGGTATGGCGCTGATGCTGAGCGCCGCCCTGCCATGCATCGCTCAAGCCCAGGATGCAGCCCCCGACACCACTGTGCGGGTGCTGGGGCTCCCCATCCTGTTCTACACCCCCGATACCCGCCTCGGGCTGGGCGCTGCCGGCGTACTCAGCTTCAGAGGAAGTCCCCTGCGCTCCAGCATTACCTTTAGCGTGGCGTACACCCTCAGGCGGCAGTTTTTGCTGTGGCTCCCCTACCAATGGTTCGGGAAGCGGGGCCGCTATCGCGCTTTTGGCGAAGTGGGCTGGTTCAGGTACCTCTACCAATACTTTGGCACAGGCAACGCCTACCCCAATACTTTTATAGAAAAATATACCGCCGAGTACCCCCGGCTGAGGCTCACAGCCCTGGCACGCATAGGCGCTGAGCAATACGCCGGCCTGCGCCTCGGCATGGACAACTACCGCATACTGGAGCGCGAGGTCGGCGGCGAACTCGAACAAGGCAGGCTGGCGGGCGCCGACGGAGGGCTGTCTTCGTCACTAGGGGCAGCCTGGCTGCTCGACAGCCGCAACAGCCCTTTCTTCCCCACCCAAGGCTGGCTCGTCGACCTGTCGGCGAGCGTCGAAGCGCCCGCTGTGACGGGCAGCGATTTCCGGTACAGCCGGCTCACAGCCGACGCCGCCCACTACCGGCCGCTGGGCGCCGGCGGCGTGCTGGCCCTGCACGCCTTAGCCGACCTCACCCGGGGGCAGGCGCCCTTCTTTCTGCTGCCTGCCTTAGGTGGAACCCGCAAACTGCGCGGCTATCCCGATGGCAAGTTTCGCGACGCCAATATGGCCTTACTCCAGGCCGAATGGCGCGTGCCCCTGTTCTGGCGCTTCAAAGCGGCCCTCTTTGCCGGTTTGGGCGCCGTCTGGGGGCGCCCCGACGAGCCATTCCGCCTTCGCCCCAATGGCGGGGGCGGATTGCGATTCGAACTCGACCCCCAACAGCACATCCACATCCGGGCCGACTATGGCTTCGGCCAGGGCGCATCCGGGTTTTACCTCACCGTCGGAGAGGCTTTTTGATTAATCTTTTGTTAAATAGGCCGTTAAAGTATACCTGGTATGTAATGTCCGCTTATTTTTATAGTTCAAATAGCAATTGCTCAAACTAAACCTCATCTGGTGGCTTATGAAAAACCTTAGTCTATATTCCTTTATGGCCTGGCTGCCTGCATTGGCATTACTCTCCCTCAGCAGTTGCCTCAAAGACGGCGAAACCAGCTACCTCCAAACCTACAGCCCCGAGGAATACCGCGCCCTTCAGCGCGTGCTCAACCTCCCCGACGAACAGGTCAACTACAAAATAACCCTGCCCCAGCACATGACCAATTCCGGGGTTTCGACGCCCATTATTCATAATGCTAAGGCTACCCTCGGGCGGGTGCTCTTCTACGACAAACAACTCTCCCGCAACGAAACCGTCTCCTGCGAATCCTGCCACAAACAGGCCCTGGCCTTCTCCGACAACAAGGCCTTTAGCCAGGGCTTCAATGGCGAGCTCACCCGCCGCAACTCCCTTCCGCTGGCTGCCGCCGCCAACTTCGTTTCATCCTACGGCAGTTCCTTCAGCAGCCTGAGCATAGGCTTCTTCTGGGATGAGCGCGCTCATTCCATCGCTGATCAAAGCCTCCAGACCATTCAAGACGACATCGAAATGGGTATGGACATCAACGACCTCGCCGCCCGCCTCAAAGGCCAGGAGCATTACGAAATCCTCTTCCGCAAAGCTTATGGCGACGCCAATATCAACAGCGACCGCATCACTCAGGCCCTGCAGGAGTTCCTCAATGCCTTCTCCTCCAATCAGTCGCGATTCGATGAAGGCCTCGGCAGAACCCTCTCGCCCAATATGACCTTCTCCAATTTTACCCCTCAGGAAAATCGCGGCAAAGAGTTATTCCTCAACCATTGCAGCAGTTGCCACGGCGCCGATATGACCCGCCAGTTCGCAGCTCTTGCCAACAATGGCCTCGATCTCGACTATACAGACAATGGCGTAGGCGTCCGCACCGGCGAGCCTTCCCTCAATGGCGTCTTCAAAGTGCCCTTCCTCCGAAACATAGCCCTCACAGCACCCTATATGCACGACGGCCGCTTTGAAACCCTCGAAGAAGTGGTAGAACACTACAACAGCGGAGTGAACAACCACCCCAACCTCGACTTCCGCCTCAAAGACGGAAACCAACCCCGCCAACTAAATCTCTCCGACACCGACAAACAAGCGCTGGTGGCTTTCCTCAATACCCTCACCGACGAGGCTTTCGTCAGCGACACCCGCTTTAGCAACCCATTCAGGTAAACTGAATGTAAAGTATAGGTTTTTTGGGGGCCGACCCGAGCCAAAACATTGACTTTGTGTACAAAAGTGCGTACCTTTGCGCGTCTTTTTTAAAATACAAACGTCAATACTGATGGCAACCACAGCAACCTTGAAGTATAAAGTCAAGGACATCAACATGGCCGATTGGGGTCGCAAGGAAATTCAACTGGCCGAAGCCGAAATGCCCGGCCTGATGGCCCTCCGCGAGCAATACGGCCCCCAAAAACCACTCAAAGGCGCCCGCATCGCCGGCTGCCTCCACATGACCATCCAGACGGCCGTACTCATCGAAACCCTCGTAGAACTGGGCGCTGAAGTTACCTGGTCGTCTTGCAACATCTTTTCCACCCAGGATCACGCCGCCGCCGCCATCGCCGCCGCCGGCGTACCCGTCTTCGCTTGGAAAGGCCAAACCGAAGAAGAATTCTGGTGGTGCATCGAGCAAACGCTCTTCGCTTTTGAAGGAGGACAACCCCTCAACATGATCCTCGACGACGGCGGCGACCTCACCAACATCGTTCTCGATCAACACCCCGAGCTCGTAGCCGCCATCCGCGGCATCTCCGAAGAAACCACCACCGGCGTACACCGCCTCTACGAGCGCATGGCCAAAGGTACCCTCCCCCTGCCCGCCATCAACGTAAACGACTCCGTTACCAAGTCGAAATTCGACAATAAATACGGCTGCAAAGAAAGCTGCGTCGACGCCATCCGCCGCGCCACCGACATCATGATGGCCGGCAAAGTAGCCGTCGTAGCCGGTTATGGCGACGTAGGCAAAGGCACTGCCGCCAGCTTGCGCGGCGCAGGTTGCCGGGTCATCGTTACCGAAATCGACCCCATCTGCGCCCTACAGGCCGCTATGGACGGTTATGAAGTGAAAAAAATGTCGAACGCCATCCCCCGCGCCGACATCATTGTCACCGCCACCGGCAACAAAAACATCGTCAACGGCGAACATTTCCGCCTCCTCAAAGACAAGGCCATCGTCTGCAACATCGGCCACTTCGACAACGAAATCAACATGGCCTGGCTCAACGACAACTACGGCCAGACCAAAGTCAACATCAAACCCCAGGTAGACCTCTACAACGTCGACGGCAAAGACATCATCATCCTGGCCGAAGGCCGCCTCGTCAACTTAGGCTGCGCCACCGGCCACCCCTCCTTCGTCATGTCCAACTCGTTCACCAACCAGGTGCTCGCCCAAATTGAACTCTGGGCGAATACGGGCGGCTACGAAAACAAAGTCTACATGCTCCCCAAACACCTCGACGAGCAGGTAGCCCGCCTCCACCTCGCCAAAATCGGCGTAGAACTCGAAGAGCTCACCGCCGACCAGGCCGAGTACATCGGCGTAACCCCCGAGGGGCCCTTCAAGCCCGACTACTACCGCTACTAAAACATACCTTTAAGTATACATTTGCAAAGCCGCTCACCCGAAAGGGTTAAGCGGCTTTGCTTTTCCGGAGCATAAACTCAAGTGGCTTTCCCCATCAGGGGCCCCGCCGCATAGCATCTACTTTTTTTGTCATCTTGCGCGGCGCCGGGTGTTCCGCTATTATGGGCCGGCATAGCGTTTATGCCCCAACCCTTAGCGCAGGCTCCGGCCGGCCCATACCGCTTCACCCCCTGGTCCAGACACACCGCAAGGCGCCTGCCTACCCCAAGCCGCTAATAACACCCGAAAATACCGCGCAGAGCAAGGCTAATGTTATTCGCCCAATCGGAAAAAAGAATCTAAGCTGAGCTTTTTCTCCCGCAGCGCATCTTCATCAAACTCCTCGTTTTTGTCTGCGGGCTCGCCGCCGGACTTAGCATTATCGCGCTGGTAGTGGCTTTCATCGTATTCGTATATCGACCAACTCCCCCATTGGTATTCCAAGGCGGTGAGGCTTTCAACCCAGTCGCCGGAGTTCATATACGTAATGCGGCGGCCATCCTGGCTTACCGACTTCATCTGGGGCTGGTGAATATGGCCGCACACGACGTAGTCGTAGCCCTGGCGAGCCGCCAGTTCGACGGCTGTGGCCTCAAAGTCGCCGATGAATTTGACGGCTTCTTTGACGGAGGCTTTTACTTTTTTAGCAAACGACATTTTGGACATGCCGAGCAGCTCGCGTATTTTATTGATGAAGCGATTGAGCAGAATGAGGTAGTCATATCCCTTGCCGCCTAAGCGCGCCACCCACCGGGAATACTGTACGGAGGCATCGAATACGTCGCCATGAAATATCCAGTAGCGCTTGTCTCTGAGCTGTAGCACCAACTTATCGCGCAGGTGTACGTTGCCGGAGGAGAAGTCGGAATAACGCCGCAGGGCGTCGTCGTGGTTGCCGGTGATGTAGTATACCTTTACGCCTTTGGCCGCCATGCGCAGTATTTGCTGCACCACCATCATGTGCTCGCGGGGGAAGTAGCTTTTGCGGAACTGCCAGATGTCGATGAAGTCGCCGTTGAGGATGAGCATTTCCGTTTTAATGGATTTCAGGTAGGCCAGCAATTCTTTAGCATGGCACCCGTAGGTGCCGAGGTGTACGTCGGATATGATGACAATGTCTAATTCCCGCTTCATAGTTCGTTTTGCGGTCAAAATGCTTCAAGCTCACTACACGCGCACAGCCTGCGACAAGCCTATGATAATGTGGGGCAAGTTTCCGGGTCTTATGTAAACTAAGTATGAAAAGCGGATTATCAAATGATTAAATAAGGACCAAAACGGAAAATATCCTATTGGGTCAACCCTTGTAATTTTGCGTATTTAGGGCAAGAGGATAGCCGGCGCAAACATAAATCACTCTTTATGTACGTCAAAAGGCCGTATCTTCCCGCCAATAAGCGACGAGATATGCAACTACTTTACCATCCTGTGTGCATGGAACACGATACGGGCGAACACCCCGAGAACTACCGCCGGATAGCGGCGCTGGCGCGCCACTTCAACCTTGGCGAGGGTCCGCTGATAGACGGAGAGCCTTATCTCGAACTGGTACACCCCCGCGAGTACATAGACGAGGTACGAGAGGCTTCGCTCAAGGGGTTGGCCATTGATGAAGATACAGTCCTGAGCCCCGGCTCCTACCGGGCCGCCTGCCACTCGGTGGGGTTAGCCGTAGAAGCGGCGCGCAGGGGCGATTTTGCGCTGGTGCGCCCGCCCGGCCACCACGCCCATCCGGGGATGGCCAGCGGCTTCTGCCTGTTCAACAACGTGGCCATTGCCGCCCAGTACTTAGTGAATGAAGGCAAGCGCGTGGCCATCATCGACTTCGACGGTCACTTGGGCGACGGCACCGAAGTAGCCTTTTACGATACCGACGAGGTGTTGTTTTGGTCGTTGCACCAATACCCGGCCTTCCCCTACGGCGGCCTCGTCGACCAAATCGGCGATGGCAAGGGCAAGGGCTATACCATCAACACCCCCCTGCCGCCGGGCAGCGCCGACGACGTCTACCTCGATGCACTGGAGCACTTCCTGCCCATTGTAGAAAAGTTCAGGCCCGATGTAGTGGCCGTTTCCGCCGGCTTCGACGCCCACGAATACGACCCCCTGCTGAGCCTCAACCTGTCGTATAACAGCTACTACGAAACCGGCAAGCGGCTGAGCGAGCGCTTCCCCAACGTATTTGCCGTATTAGAAGGCGGCTACAACGCCGAACTGCTGCCCCGCTGCGTGGAGAGTTTTCTGGCCGGTATCAATGGCGAAGAAGCTCCCTACCCCGTCGGGCAAACCCAGTCGGGCCTGCGCGTATGGGAAACCTACGAAATCAACGTCTACGCTGCACTGGCATACCTGCGCCCCTACTGGGGTTAATGCGAACGGAAAAACGAGCTTATGCACCAACAAATGGAAAGACTGTTTAGACCCAAGGTCATAGCGGTGATCGGCGGTAGCAACCGGCCCGACAGCTTAGGCTTCCCCATTGTGCGCAATTTAGCCAATGGTTTCAAGGGGAAAATATGGGTAGTAAACCCCAAGTACGACGAAGTACAGGGCTTCCCTTGCGTGCATCATGTACGACAACTGACCGAGCGCCCCGACTGGGCAGTGGTATGCACGCCGCCCCATACTTTAGCCGCCGTAGCCGAGGAATGCGCCCGGGCCGGCGTGGGGGGTATTGTGATGCTCACAGGAGGCGATGAAGACGATGCCCAGGAAAAACGCCGCCTCTACGACCGGTTGAGACAGTTGCGGCGACAGTACGGCATACGCATACTAGGCCCCAACAGCTATGGCGTCATCCAGCCCCACATCGGGCTACAGGCCACCTTGGCGGAGGTAGAAGTACAGCCCGGCAACTTAGCCCTCATCACCCAAAGCGGCGCACTGGGCGCAGCCGTATTGGAATGGGCCGCAACCCATCGCGTGGGCTTCAGCCACTTCTTTTCGACCGGGGCCATGCTCGACATCAGCCATGCCGACCTGATAGATTTTCTGGGCTCCGACAGCCGCACTTCGGCCATACTCATCTACATGGAAAGTATGCAGAGCGCGCGCCGCTTCCTCAGTGCCGCCCGTGCCTTTGCGCGCTCGAAGCCCATCTTGGTACTCAAGTCGGGCCGCAGCCAGCATCTACCCGACCCGGATGTAGAATTAGACATACTGGCCCCTGCCGACGAGGTGTATGCCGCCGCTTTCCGCCGGGCGGGCATCATCCGGGTGGATATGGTGAGCCAGCTCTTCAATTGTGCTCAGGCGCTGGCCCTACAGCCCCGCCCTACGGGGCCCCGGCTGGCCGTAGTGACCAACTCGGCGGGGCCCGGCTTGCTGGCTACCGATTACTTAGTGGCGCAGGGTGGGCAGTTGGCCCGCCCCGGCGAAGACAAGCTGACTGAGATCAGGCAGCAGGGCGTGCTGGTGCGCGAAGCCGGGCCGCCGGTTATCTTAGCGCGCGGGGCCTCGCCCAACTGTTTTAAAACGGCCATCCAAAGCGTACTGCAAGACGACAACAACGACGGACTGCTGGTGGTGTACGCGCCTTATGCCGGCAGCGACCCCGAAGGCATTGCGCAAGCCTTGGGCGAATGCGCCCGGCATACCCGCAAAACGGTGCTGGCAGCCTGGATGGGCGAAGCCTCGGTGAAAGACGCCCGCGCCATCCTCGACCAGCATAAAATACCGCACTATCGCTTCCCGGAAAGCGGTGTCGATACTTTTTTGCGCATGTATGGGTACCACCACAACCTGCAACTGCTGCAGGAGATGCCCTCTACGCTGCCCCTCGACCTCAACTGCGACGAAAATGCCGTGCGCTCCATCTTCCGGCAGGTGAGGGCAGCCGGGCGGCAACGCCTCAACGACGCCGAAGCGCGCCAGGCGCTGGCAGCCTATGGCATTGCCGCCAACCCCTTTCCAGCCGTGCAAGGCAGCGAAGAGACCGTTGCTTTTGCCGAAGCCAAGAGCTTTCCGGTGGCCATGAAAATCGTCTCCCCCGACGTGGCCAACCGCACCGATGTAGGCGGGCTGCGCCTCAACCTTCAGTCGGCATCAGAAGTGGTGCAGGCTTTTGAAGACATCATCGCCAATGTGCGGCACAACTGCCCCGGCGCATCCATACAGGGCGTGATGGTGGAGAAGATGGTCAACAAGCGCTTCGAGCTGCTGCTATCGGCCAAGCGCGACCCCATCTTTGGGCCGGTCATTCTCTTTGGGCGGGGCGGGCGCATTGCCACCCTCCACCCCGACGTGCAACTCGGGCTGCCGCCCCTCAACTTAGCCCTGGCGCGCCGCATCATCGAGCGCACCCGGGTGTATAGCCTCTTGCGGGGTTTCAGGGAATTGGAGGGCGTCGACCTGCGCCAGTTGGAGACCCTGCTGGTGCGCTTTGCCTACCTCCTCATGGATTTTCCCGATATTGAGGAGATCGACATCAACCCCCTCATCATGGATGCCGGAGGAGGCGTGGTGGTAGACGCAGCCGTAGCCATAGCCCCCGAGCCCACCCAACACAGCCGTCCCTATCCACATTTGGTTATCTCGCCCTACCC
>CAYOTJ010000087.1:1725-10548 GCA_964406855.1 uncultured Saprospiraceae bacterium | reverse complement strand
CCCGAGTACAATGTACCCGACCCGAACGACCCCACTAAGATGATGTGGGAGACATTCGAATACGAGTTGGCATGCGCAGAGCTCTGCGGCAGCGGTCACTGGAGTATGAAGCGCCTGGTTAAAATCGTTAGTCAACAGGAGTACGACACCTGGATCAAAGGCCAGCAGTCTTATTACCTGAGCACCATCCGCAACACGGAAGATGACCCGCTCAAAGGTAAGTTGCTCGATATTGAGATCAAGCAACGCAAGCAGGAGTTCACTGATGCTTTTGAATCGGCCGTAAAAGCCGATTCAGCCAGCGCGAAGGTGCTTCAGCTCAAGTACGTTGAATTCCAGACGGGTTCAGCAGCCCTGACGGATCTTTCCCGCTATGAGCTCGACAACCTTGTGGCTGCGCTTACGAAGTATGCAACGCTGAAGATCGAAGTGGCCGGCCATACCGACAATGTGGGTGATCCTGCCGCTAACGTCTCCTTGTCGCAGCAGCGCGCTGAGACGGTAACCCGCTACTTAATCAATAAGGGAATTGATGCAGGCAGGCTTACCGCCCGCGGCTATGGCGATACCCGGCCTAAGGAGTCAAATGATACGGAAGAAGGGCGCGCCCAGAATCGCCGTACCGAATTCGCCATTAGGTCGTAATAATTTTGCAACCTTTTTCGGCTTCACTTGTGAAGCCATAATCATAGAACGTATTTTCGTTATCATAAACGCAAGCGCGCATGGCTAGTGCAGTAGTTAATCCGACCACGCAGGACGAGCTCTTGATTCAGGAGCTGGGCTATGATGATCATTTCCATGAGCACCATCATGGCGATAAATACCAGTCGAGCTTCGTCACGCACTATGTTTTCAGCCAGGATCACAAAATGATTGCCCGTCAATTCTTGATTACGGGTATGATCTGGGCTATTATTGGCGGTTTGATGTCGCTGGTATTTCGTCTTCAGTTGGGTTTTCCTGAAGAGAGTCTCGCCTGGCTTAAGCCGGTGTTGGGTAAGTGGATTGAAATAACCCCTGAAGGTGTAGGTACGTTGAGCCAAGAGTTTTACTACGCCTTGGTTACAATGCACGGCACTATTTTGGTATTTTTCGTATTGACGGCCGGCTTGAGCGGTACTTTTAGCAACCTGCTCATTCCGTTGATGGTGGGCGCCCGCGATATGGCGTCGCCTTTCCTCAACATGTTATCGTATTGGTTCTTCTTCATGGCCGGCGTTGTGATGTTTATTTCGCTCTTCTTGAGCACAGGGCCGTTTAGCGGCGGTTGGACGGCTTACCCGCCGCTCAGTCTGTTACCCCAGGCTTCAACGGGTTCGGGTGCGGGCATGACCCTCTGGATCGTCAGTCTGGTACTCTTTGTCGTTTCGGTACTGTTGGGAGGCATCAATTACATAACTACGGTACTCAACCTTCGTACCAAAGGTATGACCATGTGGCGCCTTCCATTGCCCATCTGGTCGTTCTTTGTAACGGCTATTTTGGGGCTGTTGTCATTCCCGGTACTGGCTTCGGCCTTCTTCTTAGTAATGTGCGACCGCGGTTTGGGTACCAGTTTCTACTTAAGCGAGATATTCATCGGCGGTAAAGCCCTCGATCACGTAGGTGGCAGCCCCGTTCTTTATCAGCACTTGTTCTGGTTCCTGGGGCACCCTGAAGTATACATCATCATCCTTCCCGCCATGGGTATGGTATCGGAGGTCTTGTCGGTACACGCCCGCAAGCCGATCTTTGGCTACAAAGCTATGGTTTATTCCATCTTAGCCATTGGCTTCCTTTCGTTCATCGTTTGGGCGCACCACATGTTTATGTCGGGTGTAAACCCCTTCATCTCCAACTTCTTTGTAATCTTTACCCTCATCATTGCCGTTCCTTCGGCGGTGAAGGTGTTCAACTGGATTACGACGCTTTACGGCGGCACCATACGTTTTAATGCAGCGATTTTGTTTGGCATCGGCTTTGTTTCGATGTTCATTTCGGGTGGTCTGACGGGTATCTTTCTTGGCAACTCTGCCATCGACATTCAAATGCACGATACTTATTTCGTAGTGGCCCACTTCCACATCGTAATGGGCGTTGCCGCTTTCTTCGGCATGTTCGCGGGCATCTACCATTGGTATCCAAAGATGTATGGCCGCTTTATGAATGAAACCTTAGGCAAGATCCACTTCTGGGGTACGCTTATCGGCGCTTATGCCATCTTCTGGCCCATGCACTACTTAGGTATGGCCGGCGTTCCGCGGCGTTACTACAGTTTTGATGTATTTAGTTCGTTTGCGCATTTTGATGCCATGAACCAATTCATCACGATTGCTGCCATCGTTGTGTTTGCCGTACAGGTACTATTTGTCATCAACTTCTTCTATAGCATTTGGTATGGCAAGAAGATGACAACTACAAACCCTTATGGCGCCAATACACTTGAGTGGACTACGCCCATCGAAGTTGGTCACGGCAACTGGCCCGGCAACATTCCCGCTGTTCAGCGTTGGCCTTATGACTATGGCAAGGACGGCAAAGAGTTCGTTCCACAGCACATACCGCTGGCACAAGGCGAACACGACGGAGGTCACTAATCGAGAGGTTTTTTCTCTACCGATAATAATCTATCCTCGCAGGGGAGGTAGCCTGAAAGCCGCCTCCCCTGCGTATAAAAAGACAGGATAAATGAACAACTTGCGGCAAGCGTCGCCGTACGTGAAAGAGCAGGCCGAAATGGAAAGGCCCTTGGATATTTCGGGATCATTCGGCTCGAAAGTCAAAGACTATAAGCTGTTGGTAAAACTGCGGCTTAACCTTACCGTTGTTTTCTCTTCCGTAGTGGCTTATCTCATTGCCGTACAAGGAGCCGTTAATCCGGTAGCCCTTATTATCCTGGCTTTAGGCGGGTTTCTGGTAACGGGTGCAGCGAACGCGTTGAACCAGGTACTGGAAAAGGATTTTGATCGCATGATGAAGCGCACGGCCGACCGACCATTAGCTTCAGGGCGTATGAAAACATCGGAAGCCGTAATGTCGGCAGGGTTTATGAGCCTCATCGGCATTAGCCTTTTGGCGCTTTTTAATCCCTGGACGGCATTTTTGGGTACGTTTGCTTTGGTAAGCTATGCTTTCGTATATACCCCCATGAAGCGGGTGTCGCCGGATGCCGTTACTATTGGAGCCGTGCCCGGGGCGTTACCTACGCTTATCGGTTGTACGGCGGCACAAGGCGAGCTAACCTGGTTTGGGGTAGTGCTGTTTGGGATGCAATTTCTCTGGCAGTTCCCTCACTTCTGGTCTATAGGCTACTTAGGGTATGAAGATTACCAACGTGCAGGTTATCAGTTGGTGCCCCAGAAAAATGGTCAACCGGCTTGGGCTCGTGTGGGCTTACAGGCGTTGGCAGCTTCTTTGGCGCTGATCCCGCTGGGTATACTGCCTTACTATTTAGGTTATAGCGGATGGGTTTCGCTTATACTCGCAGGTATTTTGGCCGCCGGATATGCCGTCTTTGCCTGGCGCTTTTACCGGATGCCAGCGCGCAAAACAGCACTCGGGTTGATGTTTTATTCTTTCGGTTATATGCCGTTCACCTTGCTGGCCTTTTGGTTAGATAAGTTGGGATAAAATAATTATGGAAAACGCAATGACACAAGGCTATCCTTCCCGTACTCGCATTCACCCCCATAAGTTTGCTCTTTGGGTGGCTTGCGCGGGTATTGTCATGATGTTTACTGCGTTAACGAGCGCCTATATTGTTCGCAAAGCTGCGGGCAACTGGTTAGAATTTGAGCTGCCCAATATTTTCTATTGGAATACGCTTGTCATTTTAACGAGTAGTTTAACTTTGCACAGCGCCTATCTGGCGTTTCAGCGGGGGTGGGCAAAGGCCTATGCGTCGCTGTTGGGCGCTACGCTGCTGTTGGGCCTGGTTTTTCTGGGCTTGCAGTACGAAGGATGGCAGGCAATGGTCGAGCAGGGAATTCCCCTTAAGACCAACCCCTCCGGAGATTTCATTTATGTCATCTCCGGTATTCACGGCGCCCACGTATTGGGCGGGTTAGCTGCATTAGCGGTGTCGTTTGGCTTAGCTCTGCTCAGGCCTTTCCGACAAACTCCGGTGCGCAAACTTCGCTTAGAACTGGTGCTTACTTACTGGCACTTTGTTGATTTTCTCTGGCTCTACCTGCTCATTTTTTGGGTAATACAGGGATAATCATTTGTGTGATAATTGTTAAACAAACAGCAATATTAGCCAAAGCTAAATCAGGTTACTAATGGCCAATACAGACACAGCTTTAGCGCATCACGTAGACGACCACGCGCACGATCAGGATGCATGGTCGGGAGGAAAAGAACCGTTTAAGGCGAGCTACGGCAAGCTGATGATGTGGTACTTCCTGTTGTCGGATGCTTTTACTTTTGCCGGCTTTTTGATTGCCTATGGCGCCCTGCGCTTTAGCAGCCCCACTTGGCCGGTGCCTGATTTTGTATTTAAAACGGCGCCTATGGGCATTCACAACCTTTTTCCCAATGGTAGCGCGCCGTTAATTTTCGTTACTTTCATGTCCTTTTTGCTGATCATCAGTTCGGTTACCATGGTGAGAGCAGTACAGGAAGGCCATCGCGAAAACAAAAGAGGCGTGGTTTTCTGGATGCTGATGACCGTGTTTGGCGGTTTGGGCTTCCTGGGGTGCCAGGCTTGGGAATGGACCAACCTCATCGGTAAGGAAAACATGAGCGTTACGGTCAACCCCTTCGGCACACACATGGAAGCGGGCATTTACCTCGATGAAAATGGTAAAG
This sequence comes from uncultured Saprospiraceae bacterium, assembly GCA_964406855.1. Taxonomy (GTDB): domain Bacteria; phylum Bacteroidota; class Bacteroidia; order Chitinophagales; family Saprospiraceae; genus JAUMBM01. The sequence goes on along the minus strand of CAYOTJ010000087.1, from coordinate 5,757 downwards.
AAACCGCCGAGGAGTTTAAGGCCGGCGAATCTTATCTGCTGCATACAGCAGAACTGGCAGCCGACGGCCATGATCATGCTGCGCATGGAGATCATGCAGAAGGCGGCCATCACGTGGTATACGCCAAGTCTTTCCCGGAAGATACCCCCGGGCACTATGTTGATAAAGACGGGTTCGTTCACCGTAAGTACAAAGTTACCGAAGGCGATGCCGCCGGCGAAGTTAAACAGGAAGCCTTTGGCCCCAAGGCTTTTGGCGCCCTCTTTTTCTTCATCACGGGCTTCCACGGTTTCCACGTATTCTCAGGGGTGGCTTTCCTGCTCATCATCCTCATTAATGCGGCCAGCGGCTTGTACGTGGCACGCCGCAACGGCTATGAAATGGTAGAGAAAATCGGGTTGTACTGGCACTTTGTAGACTTGGTCTGGGTGTTCGTATTCCTGGTATTCTATCTGCTCTAAATTGATCATGTTCTAAAATTCAGATAAGATGAGTAGTCATCTTTCCTACGAAGAATCAAAAAAGAAGGTCTTTAGCGGCCTGCTGTTGCTCGGCGCAGTAACCCTCATTGAGGTAGCCATCTCACTGTTCGGGAAAGGGCATATCTTTCCGGGGCTGGAAGTGAAGGGAAGCACCATCGTTCTTGCCATCGTTGGCCTGGCGCTTGTGGGCCTTTCTCTCTACAAAGCTTACTTTATCATCTACGAGTTCATGCACATGCGCTACGAGATGAAGGGCCTGGCGCTTACGGTACTGCTGCCTACCACCTTGCTCATTTGGGCTATCATCGCCTTCTTCCAAGAGGGTAACTCCTGGAAGGAGCGCCGCGAGCTCATCAATGAGAAGAACAAGCAGGAAGTGCCCAAAAGCGCCCCGGCTAAGCAGGGTATGCTGCACGAAACCTCCCCAGAGGTTTACCGGCTGTCCAACTTGGGATAAATCAGTAGCCTTCGGCTCCTCCTTCTTCCTGCCTTGGAAAGCGCCAAACTCCGGTTTCAGCCTTAGCCGAAACCGGAGTTTTTTTTATGCGTTTTTTACCTTAGCCAGACATCCTTAATCACCTCGTTTTGTTATTACCCTCAAATTCATGCACAATGGAACAACCAAATAGAAGGGGACTTTTTCAATTGGTTATGCTGCTGCTGATCTTGGTTGGGCTTCCTTTTGGTTCTTATGTCTACCTGAAAAAGGGATATGATTACCGCAAAGATATGATGAGCAACATGAAAGATATGGGGCCATTACCTACCCCGCCTGGCGCTGTCGCCTGGGGCAACCTCCCCGATTCCTTGTCCGGCAACCTGCTGTTGGTAGGTAAATTTAACCCCGCCGACCCCGCCCAAACCAAGGGTTACGCCAAAGAGTTAGAAAAGCTATATACCCAGTTCGATTCTGTAGCCACCATCAAGTTTTTATCCGTATTGCCGGCAAGTCAGGTCGACTCTGTCTGGGTGGACGCTTTTATAGAGGGATGCAAAATAACCGATAAATCTCAGGTATTTATACTGAGGGCCGATGACGCTGCTTACATCCAGTGGAACGCGGGCATGAAGTGGCCGTCGGTAGCGCCCCAGATAGCTTTAGTATCGCCTACGGGGCAAATACGCGCCTACTTCGACCTCACGCAGCCCGAGCGGGTCAAAGAATTAGTGCAGATAGGGGCCATGATAGCCCCCCGGGTAAAAAAAGAAGACATCATTTTCCAACGGGAAGCGGAGAAGTAAATTCCCTCTGGTTTTAATCAATAAATTCCAACTCAGCTAAATACAGCTATGGATACCAATAAAGCACTCGAACGCAAACTCAACATCGCGGCCTGGATCATCACCGTCGCCGTTTTATTTCTCGTAGGGCTTATGCGCTACGTCAAGATACCCCTGCCCGATGGGGTGTCTCTGAGTTTTTTACCGCCTTTCCATGCTACCGTCAACGCACTCACAGCCGTGGTGCTGATCCTGGCCTATTACTACATCCGAACCAACCACATGGAGATGCACCGCAAAGCCATCTATGTAGCTATGGGCTTGTCGCTGCTCTTCCTGCTCAGTTATGTGGCTTATCACTTCACCTCCCCCGAGGTATTGTACGGCGATACCAACCACGACGGGGTAGTAGACGCTGCCGAAAAAGCTGCCGTAGCCGGCGCCCGCACTTTTTATTTGGTACTACTGATCTCTCATATTACCTTAGCAGGACTCATTTTGCCTTTTATCCTCTTTACATTCATCCGGGCGTATACCGGCCAGTATAGCCGCCACCGTCAGATGGCCCGATGGGTATTCCCACTCTGGTTATACGTAGCGCTTACCGGCCCCATTTGCTACTTTATGTTGGCGCCTTACTACCCCTAAATTGGGCAGAAACCAACCAATCTGTATAGCTATGAAGACAAAAGCAAAACTCGCCTTTACCATCGTTTTTGGAATGGCTCTTCAGTGGGCCTACGCTCAGTGGATGCCCTTCTGCACCGGCAATACCAATGGCTTTATCGTCGAATTTGACCGCCACGATGGCGAGCTCTACGCCACAGGGCTCTTCACCCGCATCGGGGGGGTAAATGCCCGCTATCTGGCCCGCTGGAGCGAAACGCTTCAAGTATGGCAACAGGTAGGGGCCGGGCTACCCGACGCAGGCCACGCCCTGCACTCGCATTTGGGCGGCCTGCAGATCGCCGCCTATCGCTTTGCCATCGACTCCAACTACGTGCATCGCTGGAACCCCGATTTTAACATCTTGTCCCGATTAGGAGATGGGTTCTATTTCGCAGGCGCTACCGGTTCGGGCTCCAGCGTGCCCTCCATGTACGACCTGGTGGTGTACAATGATTTTCTGGTAGTTTGCGGCGAATTTAACCGCATTCAAAGCCAACCTGCGGGCGGCGTCGCTTATTGGAATGGCCAACGATGGCTGCCTATGGGCAGTGGGGTATCCGGCAATATAGAAGGTAGCTTCCCGGGGATCGCTTATCCTCATAAAATGCTGGCTTACGGCGGCTCGCTCTATGTAGTGGGCAACTTCCGCTACGCCGGAGGAGTAGAAGTCAATGGCGTGGCCCGTTGGAATGGCGCGCAATGGGAAGCGATGGGCGCGGGCTTTAATGGCCCCGTTTATGGTATAGAAGAGCACAATGGCGAGATTTACGTCGGCGGAAGCTTCACCATGTCGGGCGATACGCCCTTAGGCAGTGTAGCTAAGTGGAACGGCGCCGCCTGGATCTCGCCCGGCGTATCGGTAGCGTATGCCAATCCGTCCGTCACTCCTTACGTTCATACCGTCAAATCGCTCGATGGCAGGCTCTACCTCCTGGGGGGCTTCAATCGTTACACCACGGCAGGCGCCGAGGATCAAACCTGTGGCAGCCTGCTGGCTTGGGACGGCGACGGTTGGGATAACTTGGGCGGCGGGGTCAACGGCGAAGCCGAGGCCATCATCGAATACGATGGCGCATTGCTCATTGGCGGCACGTTTACATCCGCCGGAGGAGTAGCCGTCAATAGTATGGCTCTTTGGCAACTGCCCACTTCTACCAACGACCTCATATCGTCGGAGCTTCCCTGCCGGGTATACCCCAATCCTGCCTGCGAATGGGTGGTAGTGGCGTTACCCGAAGATGTAAAAGGAACTTTTTCGTATCAGATCATTGATGCCGCTGGAAAAATCCTGCGTTCGGGCGCAACCGCACCCGATCAGCAGATCATCACTTCCGGCCTGCCTTCCGGGCGTTATTCCCTGTTGGGGCATTGCGAACGAGGCAACTTTGCCGCCGCTTTTGTGGTCAGATAGAAGATGCCATCACCGCGCGGATTTGTTCGGCTGGGTCGGCGTTTTCAAACCAGCGCACCAGCCGGACAAGCCCCCGGAACCACCGCCGCCTGGGGTTAGCCAAAGCGTCGGCTAAGGAAGCTACCTGCCGGTCTACGTCCCTGATGAGAGACTGCCGCTCCACTTCTTCCGTAGCCGCAAACACCCGGCCGGCCGTCCGCCACGCCAATTCGCGCACGGCTTTCAGGCTAAATCCGGCAAAAACCTCGT
>CAYOTJ010000087.1:0-1715 GCA_964406855.1 uncultured Saprospiraceae bacterium | reverse complement strand
CCTTCAACCACCAGTCTATAAGGCCTGTCAGCGGCGATACCCGCCCAATGGCTTCCTGCACCTCGTCGAGCATCGAAAGCAACAATTCATTAATGGCGTTGAAATCGCGTCGCAGCGCGCCTAAGTCGGCCCCCGCGCTCGTCTCTGCCGCCGCAATACCCAAGTCCAGATTGATGTGCGCATTGATGCCCAGCAGCAGATGTTGGAGCACCAACCGCCGTTCGTCGGCTGCATCGGCCTCAAAAGCGGCCGCCCAGGCTGCCGTCGTAGGTCGCCCGGCTTGGCGCTCGCGCCAGGCATTGAGGTAGCGGTTGGCAAAAATCACATCCAACCGCTCCATTCGGGCGCCATCCTCAAAGCGGCCCTCGGCTATGCCGTCCTTTACCGCTGCCGTCACCCGCCGATACAGCGCCGCAAAAGCCCCATGCGGCCGCCTGTGGGTCACACAGTACTCGATCACTTCATCGAGCTGGGCAAGTACTTCATCAATGGTTGTGGCCTGCATGGTACGTATGTTTTGTCGGCTTATTGTGGTTTGCGCCGGCAGGTTTGTGCATGGATTCGCGAGCTTACCCGTACCTATATCCACAAAATCTGCCAATACGCAGTATAGATTTGTTCTGAACAAGTCTGTTCTTTGGGGCCTCCGCTCCTATCGTCGCGGCGCTACGCTACGGGGCTCGCTAATCGCTCGGCCGGCGCCCTTGGAGGGTCGCCGTCTGGCGGCTTGAGGCCGCCACCCCTCCGCATCGCTAGGCCGGGCCGCCTCCTCCGCCAGGCCGCCGCCCGATGAAGACAATTCGCTCCGCCGGTCAAAGCCGCCAACAGCAATGCCCAAAAACAACCATCCCGGATTCGGAGCAAAGCGCCCGAACCCGGGATGGGAGCGAAATTAAGCAAAATTATAGTCCCCGGGCTGAGATTTATAAATCTTAGCTTAGGAAACCCTCTGGCGCTTAACGCATGATCGACAGTTTTTGCATGCCCGTCGAATGGCCGTCTTTCACCTGCACCATGTATACGCCGGCAGGCAGTGCGCTCACATCTACGGCGGCCCGGCGCTGCGCTTCGTCGAGGTTATACAGTTGCGTGAACACCACCTTGCCCGTCACGTCGAGGATAGCCACCTGCACCTTGCTTTCGCGCGCAAGGGCTACGTCTACATTGAGGGTCGTATTGGCCGGGTTCGGGAAGAGCTGGAAATTTACCTGCGCTTCAGCCGGCGTTTCGCCTTCAATGATTACCCCCGTGCCATCGGTGCGGAAGTTCGAAGCGCTGGTATTGATCTGCAACGTATAGCAGTTGCTGCTGAAAGCGCCGCCCACGCCGTATACCCGCGCATAGAAGGCAGACGATACCGGAGCGCGGTTGTAGATGATCACCTCCGGCGATGTGCCGCCCTGCTGAGACGAGCCTACGAGCACACCATCGAGGTAGAGCTCGAGGTTGTAGTTGGCAGGCAGGTTGGTCAGGTCAATGCGGATGTTGCGGGAATTGATATCGTTGGCAAACCTGAAGTAATCGTTGTCGGCTGAGGTGGCAATCTGGGCCTGTAGTTCTACATTCAGGGCCGTAGCCGGCAGGCTGGGCGAAGGGGCGTCGTTGGGCTCGAAGTTGTCGGAGCATACTTGGGGCTCGCTCAGCGTCATGAAGCTTGACGAAGCCGAGAAGCTGCCGGTCGTGCTGCCGCATACGGCCTGCACCTGAAATTCGTA
>CAYOTJ010000086.1:0-10601 GCA_964406855.1 uncultured Saprospiraceae bacterium | reverse complement strand
TTTTTCGGCAGCTTCGGCATCTGCCTTACGAACTTCGGGGTGGTTGGCCAGCCCTAAGTAGTTATTCAAACTCCAGACGATGACGTCTTTGCCCTGGAATTTCATCCGGGGGCCAATTTCGCCTTCCAGCTTAGGGAAAGTATAATAGCCGTGAGCAAACTCGGAGTACTTGCCTAACGGTCCGCGGTTGCCTCTCAGTTTTTCGAACAAATCCATAGTCGCTAGTTTTGCTGGGGCAAAGGTAAGGATTTTGTGTGTTATTTCTATTGGGCAGAAATCACCAGGGATTTTGTAAATCTTTGGGGTGGTATTCGTGGTTGCGGGTGGTGTAGGGTAGGAGATTTCATTTTCAGGGCGTGCCCCCCGGCCCCGCAGCGTCTACTACAATAAACAGCGCCTTTCCGGGGCCGGGGGTCGCGTCGTCCGCTATTATGGGCGCCCCCTGTCTCTGTTGGCCGGGTACTCTTTAAACCGGGGCGCCCATACCGCCACGCCCTCGTTACACTCGGTCGGGTAAACTTCCACCGCTCACGCAGGGCTGCCATTGCTATTGAGCGCGGGTATGGCGTTGCCGGTATCGTTTCATCAGCCACGGCTACCTCATCAGCAAAAACGGAGATCAAGTTAGCGAATAAGCAACACCTCCCCTGAAATCAGCTCTGTTTCTTCAGTATTTGGCCTACCAATCTCCGCCAACCAAATGTAGGCCCCCATTTCTCCTTCACTCCCTAAATAGTTGCCATCCCATCCTTCTGTAGGGTCATTTGTCATTTGATGGAATCGTTCAAACACTAAACCACCCCAACGATTAAAAACCTTGAAGGATTTTAAAGCTACGGGAACACCCGTCTGGATGTAAAAAACATCGTTGGCGCCATCGCCGTTAGGCGAAAAGGCAGAAGGAGCATAATAGCTAAATTTCGCTTTGAGCTCCGCCTCATACCGCGCTTGGCATCCTATACTATCTGTAATATTCAGGCTCAAAGTACCGTCGGCTGATAACGTCACAGTCGTAGACAAAACAATGGCTTCCACAGGAGAAATCGCTATGTCATTCATCGCCCAGTAAGCCGATAGCAATGGGAATGCAGTGACGATATCCGCATCAAAAGAAAGCGCATCCCCAAGGCGCCCAAAACGAGAACCGGCTATGTTAGCGATGATGCTACTTTCCCTCACCATAAAATCCGTAATGTAACTTCTACAATTATCGGTGCGCGTAAGGTTGTAGGTTCCTGCTTCACCCACAACCCTGGTAGGCCTAGTATCCCCGTTTTCCCATTGGTAAGAAAAACCATACGCCCATTCACCCAATTCAATCGTCGTTCCGGGGCAAAGAAAGTGTTCTGACCGGGTATAAATAGCCTCTCCAAACCGCGCCACATTGAGGAGGGTTGCATCTGCAAAAGTCCAGTAAGTTTTCAAATCATCAGAGCGCAGCACGCCAGATGGCAATAAAGGATGTCCTTCGAGCCCTTCTACCTTGCATTGGGTGAAGTAAGATCCCGCAGCTATGCCATCGGGGACGCTAACCGACAGGACGATGCTATCGATTCCATACACAAGCGACAGATCACGTATGTGCAATACATTTGTCCCTATGCCTTCTATCGTTCCTCCATACCGATTGTATAGCACTTCTTCAATGACGAAGCCGGGCGGAAAACTATCTGCCAATACGCATACGTAATCGTCTATTAATGGGTCATTTATCGAAAACAACAACGTGGAACGAAACCGCCGACAATTGTAAACGGTATCCGGAAAAACATACTTGGATAACCTCACCTGTTCAGGAATACAGGATGCTCCGTCAGCTATCCTCATAGCGGAAGGCAGTAGTGCAGTGGGCGCCTCATTCACAATTCTGCCCCCTATTGGATCATAAAAACTTACTGTTACTGTATCATTTTTCAATGTCAATGCCGTTATCAGCCCGCGTTCATCCATCCCTATGATGGGGGTTGATATGATATGAATATCTGCATCGGCCAATGCTTGGCGCTTCAATATTTCACCCGTAGAGGGGTTTATTTCCCAGTAGCGCTGATAGCCGGAACTAAAACCGCACATCCGCCCATTGATGGGGTGGATGGCAAAATCGATGAATGTCATATCCTCCTCATCTTGCATAATTAAAGGCACGATTCGTATACTGTCGACCTCATCTAAGTTAACCCAAATGATTTCTGTTGTATTATTCAATATTAAATAATTGTCGTCCCATGATATTGATCCGCCTGCTTGGATAGGCATCTCTCCCATGGATCGCAGGATTTCATATTCCCCTTCAGGCGATAATCTAAACAGCCGCCGTTCGCCCAGGTTACCATCAATCCCATACAGGCAATTATCGCTTTTTCTATGCCCCATGGAATTGAGGTTGCCCAACGATTCGAGGGGAATTGTATCAAAGGTAAAAGTAGTGTCGCTATAGCTTGTTCTATTGATTAGGATTTTGCCGCCTACCGTAAAAATAGCCGTAGGCCGGCACTCCCAAAGCTGGGCGTTGATGGATGCTGCCAATAGCGTATGAAAGGCAACTAAAACGCCGAGATACCATTTGTGCATGGGTCGTAATGTTTTTTATACTTGGTGATTTTGATGATCTCCAATACAGGATTTATAAGTTTTATCTTCAAGACTATAGTTTTCCAAGCTAAGATTTATGCATCCTGACTTGGAGAACTATAATATTATGGTAACGTAGAAATAGAAATAAAAACGCCAATAAAACAACCTTAACTTTTTATGATCGTCTCTCCTTACACAATCCCTGAGGCGGGGCGCCCATACCGCCACCACCGCTCACGCAGGGCCGCCACTGCTATTGAGCGCTGGTATGGCGTTGCCGGTATCGTTTCATCAGCCACGGCTACCTCATCAGCAAAAACGGAGATCAAGTTAGCGAATAAGCAACACCTCCCCTGAAATCAGCTCTGTTTCTTCAGTATTTGGCCTACCAATCTCCGCCAACCAAATGTAGGCCCCCATTTCTCCTTCACTCCCTAAATAGTTGCCATCCCATCCTTCTGTAGGGTCATTTGTCATTTGATGGAATCGTTCAAACACTAAACCACCCCAACGATTAAAAACCTTGAAGGATTTTAAAGCTACGGGAACACCCGTCTGGATGTAAAAAACATCGTTGGCGCCATCGCCGTTAGGCGAAAAGGCAGAAGGAGCATAATAGCTAAATTTCGCTTTGAGCTCCGCCTCATACCGCGCTTGGCATCCTATACTATCTGTAATATTCAGGCTCAAAGTACCGTCGGCTGATAACGTCACAGTCGTAGACAAAACAATGGCTTCCACAGGAGAAATCGCTATGTCATTCATCGCCCAGTAAGCCGATAGCAATGGGAATGCAGTGACGATATCCGCATCAAAAGAAAGCGCATCCCCAAGGCGCCCAAAACGAGAACCGGCTATGTTAGCGATGATGCTACTTTCCCTCACCATAAAATCCGTAATGTAACTTCTACAATTATCGGTGCGCGTAAGGTTGTAGGTTCCTGCTTCACCCACAACCCTGGTAGGCCTAGTATCCCCGTTTTCCCATTGGTAAGAAAAACCATACGCCCATTCACCCAATTCAATCGTCGTTCCGGGGCAAAGAAAGTGTTCTGACCGGGTATAAATAGCCTCTCCAAACCGCGCCACATTGAGGAGGGTTGCATCTGCAAAAGTCCAGTAAGTTTTCAAATCATCAGAGCGCAGCACGCCAGATGGCAATAAAGGATGTCCTTCGAGCCCTTCTACCTTGCATTGGGTGAAGTAAGATCCCGCAGCTATGCCATCGGGGACGCTAACCGACAGGACGATGCTATCGATTCCATACACAAGCGACAGATCACGTATGTGCAATACATTTGTCCCTATGCCTTCTATCGTTCCTCCATACCGATTGTATAGCACTTCTTCAATGACGAAGCCGGGCGGAAAACTATCTGCCAATACGCATACGTAATCGTCTATTAATGGGTCATTTATCGAAAACAACAACGTGGAACGAAACCGCCGACAATTGTAAACGGTATCCGGAAAAACATACTTGGATAACCTCACCTGTTCAGGAATACAGGATGCTCCGTCAGCTATCCTCATAGCGGAAGGCAGTAGTGCAGTGGGCGCCTCATTCACAATTCTGCCCCCTATTGGATCATAAAAACTTACTGTTACTGTATCATTTTTCAATGTCAATGCCGTTATCAGCCCGCGTTCATCCATCCCTATGATGGGGGTTGATATGATATGAATATCTGCATCGGCCAATGCTTGGCGCTTCAATATTTCACCCGTAGAGGGGTTTATTTCCCAGTAGCGCTGATAGCCGGAACTAAAACCGCACATCCGCCCATTGATGGGGTGGATGGCAAAATCGATGAATGTCATATCCTCCTCATCTTGCATAATTAAAGGCACGATTCGTATACTGTCGACCTCATCTAAGTTAACCCAAATGATTTCTGTTGTATTATTCAATATTAAATAATTGTCGTCCCATGATATTGATCCGCCTGCTTGGATAGGCATCTCTCCCATGGATCGCAGGATTTCATATTCCCCTTCAGGCGATAATCTAAACAGCCGCCGTTCGCCCAGGTTACCATCAATCCCATACAGGCAATTATCGCTTTTTCTATGCCCCATGGAATTGAGGTTGCCCAACGATTCGAGGGGAATTGTATCAAAGGTAAAAGTAGTGTCGCTATAGCTTGTTCTATTGATTAGGATTTTGCCGCCTACCGTAAAAATAGCCGTAGGCCGGCACTCCCAAAGCTGGGCGTTGATGGATGCTGCCAATAGCGTATGAAAGGCAACTAAAACGCCGAGATACCATTTGTGCATGGGTCGTAATGTTTTTTATACTTGGTGATTTTGATGATCTCCAATACAGGATTTATAAGTTTTATCTTCAAGACTATAGTTTTCCAAGCTAAGATTTATGCATCCTGACTTGGAGAACTATAATATTATGGTAACGTAGAAATAGAAATAAAAACGCCAATAAAACAACCTTAACTTTTTATGATCGTCTCTCCTTACACAATCCCTGAGGCGGGGCGCCCATACCGCCACCACCGCTCACGCAGGGCCGCCACTGCTATTGAGCGCTGGTATGGGCCGGTACTTTTATTTACTTTTGTGCCGGCGGCCTTTTTATCGCCGATACCGGCGATAGTTGCGCTATGCTATCATCAAAACATCCGATCTCATGGCAAAGTGGATATTAAAAGCCTTAGTACAAAAGACCATCTCATACCTCCCTTATAGCGAACAGGTCAACCGATGGTTTCAACAACATGTCACTCGGGGGCTTCGCCTTGACGAAGTTCACTTTAGCTATAAATTTGAACACCTCCTCGATCACCTCTACTTTTATCAGCAAGCTACCGGCCGGGCCGACCTCAGCCAACAGCAATGTTTAGAATTAGGCACCGGCTGGTACCCCATTATCCCCATTGGTTATTTTCTCAGAGGCGCACAACGCACCCTCAGCGTAGATATCGCCCCGCACATGACCTCCCATACTTTTCTCACCTGCATTCGTGAAGTACTGAGCCGCGAGGAGGCTTTCATCCATGCCTTAGGCAACGAAGTGCAGCCCCGCTTCGATAGGCTCAAAGCCATACAGACCGAATCAACCCCGCATACCCCCCTATTGGAGTTGTGCAACCGTATCAATCTGGAAATACGAGTAGCTGACGCCCGCAAGCTACCCTTTCCCAATGACCATTTTGCACTCATCACTTCCAACAACACTTATGAACATATCTATCCAACTGTGCTCTCGGCCATCGTGCCCGAACTTTGGCGCACCTTAAAACCTGGCGGACTCATGAGCCACTTCATCGATATGTCTGACCACTTTGCCCACATGGATCCCTCCATAACCATATATAATTTCCTTCAATTCTCCGATCGTGCCTGGGCCTGGATCGACAACAACATTCAGCCCCAAAACCGCTGGCGCTTAAAAGACTATATGGCCATGTATGAAGCGGTCGGCATTCCTTATGAGGCGGCGCGACTACGCCCGGGCAACCTAACCGACCTACGCTCGGTCAAACTCCATCCTCGCTATCAGCACTACAGCCCGGAGGAACTGGCCATCAGCCACGGCTACCTCGTCAGCAGAAAGTGACCATTAAGCCATCACGGCCGTAAGGCGCCATAGCGGTTCCAGCAGGGCGGGCGGGCCGCTGGTTTGTATCCTTTCGCGCACTTCTGCCTGGCCGGCCCCTTTGGTGAATAGGCGCCAGGCCAAATCTTCGGGCAGAACCGCCCGCGCCTGTGCATGGACGCCGGGGGCCTGCCCCAACAACCAAGCATCGCCCTGGCGCAACAGCAACCAACTGCCTCCGCCCTCCCCAGCTACATCTATGGCTATGCTTATGCCCGGCTCAGCGGCTACCTCGCGGTAGTGGTGGGGCAATGCCCGCAGCGAGGTATCCAAATAGGGCCTGTATAAACGGGCGGCATACAGCGGCGCCGTTTGCCCCACGGCCCAGCGTATCTGCTGTTGGTGGTGCCATTGTTCGGTATACTCCCGCGCTATGTGAAACCAGTTAGCAGAAGTTTCCTCTCCGGCCCAGGCCACCGAAAACAACGCCGGCGCCTCGGTCGACAAGGTTTGTAAAGATGCCCGATAGGCCGGCCCCGTCATAGCCAACATGGATAGCAGCACCGAAGGACTCACGCGCCGCATGGCCTTTACCCAATCGGCGTTCAGTCGATTCAGAAAGGACACCAAATCGGTATAGCCCGTTATCTGGGCGGGCGTCTCGCCAAAGTAGCCATCCCACCCCATTGAGAGCCCCCGTATCTGACCGTCGAGCAAATGGGCGGCTATGTCTTTTACCCGCCAGGCGCCCGCGAGGGTGGGGCGCTCCCAGTCGGCGGGTGTCAGGTCGTTCAATAGCTCCAACAACAGGGATTCCAGTTCGGCAAACATGCCCAGCGTATCCAAAGGGCCGGAAGGTATAAAGTTAGTCATCTCTTCAAGTGATTTTACTTTCCAACGCGCCGCTAAGGATTTGTGTTCCTCGCTTTCGCAAGCTTCGATGCAAAGACAGGCCGAAACCAGTTCCAAGGCATTTCTTTATTGCAGGAGTACCGGGAATGGCGTAGCTTTGGGAGGTATGGAAGCAAATTCACCCCAACAGGAGGAAAAAAAAGGCTGGCTGCGCCGCTTAGAACAGGAAAGTTGGCAGTCAGAGCTCATCATCTCAGGTATCGCCATTTACGGCAGCGGCCAGCTACCCGATTTCATCGACGGGTTGGCCGGCTGGAGTGTAGGCTATTCCACGCCGGGTATATCCTGGGTGGTGTACGCCATCTTCATTTATTTGTATGTAGGCGCCTATGCCTTGCTGCTGTCCTTTGTCTTTCACTTCATCCTTAGGGCCATCTGGGTAGGGCTGGTAGGCCTTAATTCGGTGTTCCCCAAGGGCATTAATCCGGGTTCCACCACTTTCCCGGCCTATTTTATGCGGCAGCTCGGTGAGGAGTTCTCCGGCGATAATGAGCAGAACATCCACCGCCTCGACGATTTTTGCAGCCTTATTTTTGCCATTGGCGCGCTCGCGGCCATGACGTTTTTGGCCATCAACGTCGACCTGCTGATTCTGCTTGGACTGCGAGAACTGCTGACGCTGTTTTTACCGGCAAATATAGTGAGCGCCATAGGCATAACCATAGGCAGCATTTTTTTACTGCTTTCGCTATTCACCACCTTCGTTAACGGCTTTAAAACGCTGCAAAAACTTCCTCAGGTAGAAAAATGGCATTATGCGGTCAACCAGTTCAACTCCAGGGTGATGCTCAACATTTTTTATCGCCCCATCAACCGGCTGTCCTACACCTTCTCCACCAACCTGAAGCTGGGATCTTATACGCTGGGGCTGATGGTATTTTTTTCAATTATTATGGTGATGGCCGCTTATCGGCTCATCAATAGCCCTGCCTTATTTCTTGCCGATTCTACCTGGCTGAACCGTGAATATAGCCGTACCGACCGGCTACAACCGCCTCAATACGAAAACCTGCGCACCCCCGGCAGCCGCATCCACTCCCTGCTCATTCCTGCCGATGTGATAAAAGACCCCTTTATGCGGGTATTTGTGCCCATACTGCCCAATGAATCCGCAACCATCGACTCGCTTTGCGGCGAATGGAAAGATAAAGCATCTCTAAGTAGCGATGAAAACCGAAACGCCAGGCGCGCCTTTGTCCTGTCGTGCTACGAAAAGTACCACCGCTTTTACATCGACGACAGCCTCTACCAGGTAAAACTAAAATTCTTTGATCATCCCAATGCCAAAGAAGAGGGGGTTATTACTTATCTGCCGATAGGCCCCCTCGCAGTCGGAGAACACGTGCTGAAAGTAGAAAAGCTTACCCCCGACGGCCAGAACGCCGCCCGCATCATGCAGGCGCCGTTCTGGAAGGGGGAATAACCTGTTATTAGCGGTTCTTCAACAGATCGCGTATCTCTGCCAACAGATCTTCCGCGCTGGGGCCGGCAGGAGGGGCAGGCGCTTCTTTTTTAGGCGGATTGAGTTTGTTGTACGACCGGATCAGCATAAAGATGGCAAAGGAGATGATCAAAAAGTTGATGATCGTCTGAATAAATGCCCCATAGCGAATCACAACGGCTTCTTTAACCACTGCGCCGGCAGCGTCGGTCTCGGCAGCTTGCAAAGTCAACATCAAATCGGAGAAATCAACCCCGCCCAGCAATATCCCAATGGGCGGCATGATGATGTCGTTGGTGAACGACCCCACAATGGCGCCAAAAGCGCCTGCAACAATAACGGCGGTGGCCAATCCCAGCACATCGCCTTTCATAATGAATGCTTTAAATTCACTCCACATGGTTCAACCGTTTTGTTTTTGAATAATGTTTGAGACATCCTCTCTCTACAAAAGTAATTTTTTGGTTGTAATTTCTACTAAAAAACTCACTATAAAGCCTTCCCCTTATTCGAATGCTAAGTAAGGCACCAGCTTTTCAGCTACCCCCGCAGGCAGAGCCATTACCTTCGCTAAGTCGGCGGCGTTCCGAAAGACGCCGTGCTGCTGCCGATAACTTACAATGGCACGGGCCGAGCGGTAGTCGAGGTAGGGATGGTTGGCCAGCGTCTCCGCATCGGCTTCATTGATGCGCAAAGGGCGGTATATTTCGGCGTCTGACTGTAACTGTGGGCGTATTTGCTGAAAAGTGCTGTCTGGCAGGCCATACGTTTCCCCCACCTGATCGACTGAGCGAAAGCCGCCCAGCCTGTCGCGAAATTTTACAATGCGCCGGCTCAGCGCAGGGCCTATGCCCCGGAGTTGTTGCCAGGCCGCTTCGTCGGCGGTGTTGATGTCGATGATCACAGGGCTACGGGTAGCCCGCTCTGTCGCAGCTTTAGGAGCAGGCGCATTTTCAGGCGCGGCAGCTATGGTTGCATAAGGCGCCAGGCGCTCGTAGTCGTTGGCCGAAAAGCCATACAGTTTTTGCAAGTCTTCGGGTCGCCGAAATCGCCCGCCCCGCTCCCGGAACTTAATGAGGTTGTCGGCGATACGAGCGGGCAACCCCAGCCGCAACAACTCCTCGCGGGTAGCTGTATTGGGGTCAAAAGGGAAAGCCTCTGCCGCAGTCGCCTCCTGGCGGTAGCTGCCCGCCGAACGAGCCGGGCGTCCGCCCTGCCGCCGCTCTTTTTCAGGCCACATCAGATGGGGCGCAATGCGCTGGCGATCGGCCGGCGATAATGCACGAAAGCGAGCTAAGGCGTCGGCATTGGCAAAGTACCCTCCTTTTTGGGTATAACTCAGCCAGGCGCGGATGGTCTTATCGGGCAACCCCAAAGCCACCAACTGGGCGCGGGTGGGCGCATTGGGGTCAAATTGCAGGCCTTCGGCTGCTGCTTCTGCTTCGACCCCTGCGGGCGGGCGCTCCAACAAAGCAATAGCCTGCTCATAATCGCCGTCATTTTTGACTGCTGTTGTCGCCTTGGGCCATAGCCAGGGCAATGAGAACAAAACAATGCAGAGGATTAACAATAACAGTACCCCCGTGCGCTCGGCCCGGGTGTAATAGAAAAACTCAATCAGAAAGCGCTTCATCATACTATATTTAAGGTGTGAAGAGAGCTTGGTTTTACTGCCGCCACTCGCGTACATACGCCCCGCTAAAGGCAGTAGCATGCCCCTGCCAGCCTAAAGCTATACATTCGTCAAGCCAGGCGTTGACCCTGTATCGGCTATTGGAGCCATCAAATATCCAGCGCTCCGGCCTAAAGTACGCGCCACAGTCTTCGATTCGCAGCCGCGGATTGCCCCTCAATAATACGGCATCGACAACCAACGGCTCTGGCGGCGGGGGCGCTTCGGGTAATTCATCCAGAAAAACAATTTGATAGTCCTGTAGCCGGGCCACGCCCTGCCGGTAGGCCCAGTTGCCCGCCTCGGCACTGGTATCGGGCGTATTCAGCAAAACTGCCGGCCGGGCCCCCCGGTAGCTGCGGCTGTTGCTCGCAGCCCATTGTACAGCCGGCGCTTCTCCGGGCAGCGTAGTCCAGGTGTACAGTTGCTTGCCCTCAAACCAGTCTACT
>CAYOTJ010000085.1:4605-10646 GCA_964406855.1 uncultured Saprospiraceae bacterium | reverse complement strand
GGGAAATGCGATTCTACATAGAGGATGCTGTGGGGAATAAGGATACCCTTGAAGTTATTGCTACTGAAAATGCGTCAGCCAGCGAGTTAGATCCGGCGTGGAATGAAGAAATAGCCCCGTTGCCCCTCAATGCTACCTTTGATGCAGTGATCGTTGCGGATAGATTTGATATTTTCCCGGAGCCAATCTACCAAAAACGCACGGTTGTCAGTGCAGATTATATAACTCCAATAGGTTGTCATAGTTTTAGTTCCTCAATAGGCATTTATATCCACGCCATCCATCAGCCCGTTACCATAAAATGGGATCGGGCGCTGTTCAACAGCGAGCGATGCCTGCGCAGTAGTTTGATCTCCAACAACTACGGTCATGATGCGGTCACGCTTTGGGATTGGTTTAACCCAACGATGCCCAACAATATCTTTTGGTGTATGGCGTCAGAAGACAGCTTAGTGATAGAAACCACTGCCGAGGCTTATACTGATGTGTTCTTTCCAATCACGAACACAGTAGAAATTGAAGGCATGGGAGAACAGACCATCTATGGCGTAGCTTTTTTGGGTATTGACTACCCCTACTGGCCTTGCGTCAATATCGTAGCTGCCGGGGAAGTAGAAGAAGCGGAATCGCAGCTCGCATTGGCGCCCAATCCGGCCCGGGAAGAGGCGCAGTTGGCGTGGCCTGCTTCCCATTCGGCCCGTTGGCTCGCCGTTTGGGGCGCCGACGGCCGCCTGCATCAACAGTATGCCATAGCTCAGGGCGCTCATACGTTTATCCTACCCGTAGCCGCCCTGCCTGCCGGGCTGTATTGGATTGTACTCCAGGATGAGCAGGGAGGTATCCTGCGAAGGTCGTTTGTGAAGCAGTAGTTATAGCCCTCTAAGCTAAGGTTTTATAAGTCTTGGCTTGGAGAACTGTAGGCTGAGGCTACCGCACGCACTTCTACCCGCGCCGCTATGGCCATTGCCTGCTCTAATGTGCCGGCCGTAACCGTTACATGGCCCATTTTTCTGAAAGGCTTGGTAGCGGTTTTGCCATACAGATGCAGGTGTACGCCGGGTAGCGCCATAGCTTCGGCTACGCCTTCATAGACTGCGGGGCCTTCCTGTCCCTCGGCGCCTAATATATTGAGCATGACGGCGGGTTGAATAAGCCGGGTATCGCCGAGCGGGAGGTTGAGTACGGCGCGCAGGTGCTGCTCAAATTGGGAGGTTACGCAACTTTCTATGGTGTGGTGACCGCTGTTGTGCGGCCTCGGCGCTACTTCGTTCACCCAGATGCCGCCATCCACATTGAGGAAAAGTTCTACGGCTAATAGTCCGCAAACCCCGAATGCGCGGGCTGTGCGCAGGGCCAATTCAGTGGCCCTTGCCGCCGTATCGGCATCGATGCGGGCGGGCGCCAACAGCATATCTACTAAGTTGGCTTCCGGATGAAAAGTCATTTCAACCACCGGATAGGCTTTTTCCTCCCCATTTTCATTGCGGGCTACAATGACGGCAAGCTCTTTGCTGATGTCGGCCATCGTTTCTATCACACAGGGGCCGGGAAGCAGCTTGGCCATGTCGGCTTCTGTTCGGATCACGGCAACGCCCTTGCCGTCGTAGCCGTCGCGTCGGCTCTTTTGCACAAAGGGGAAAGACAAGCCTCCGCTTTGTATGGCGGCTACAACTTCTGCTTCGCCATCTAACAGTTGAAAAGGCGCGGTAGGCAGGTTGTGACGGGCGTAAAATTCCTTTTGGGCGCCTTTGTCTTTGATGATGTCCAGTACGGTCGGGGCGGGATGGATGCGCAGCCCTTCGGCTTCCAACTGATGCAGCGCGCCGGTATGCACATGCTCAATTTCGATGGTGAGCAGGTCTACCTGCCGGCCAAAAGCCAGCACATCGGCTTCGCGGCTAAAATCGCCGGATACAAACCGGGTAAAATAAGGCGCGGCAGGGTAGGAGGTATCTTTGTCGAGCCCCCACAGGGGCATTTTCCAGTTGGCTGCCGGCACGGCCATCATCTTACCCAATTGGCCCGCGCCCAATACGCCGAGGCGTTTTTGACCATTTAAAAAAGGTAAACCCGCTGTTTTCATCATCATAAAGTTTACAAATCTACGTTTTCGGCGGCAACAGGTTGGTTATTTTCATTCATTTGCATGCGAACACAGGCGGTTTTGGGGTCATGTTCAAAACACAACAACCATTGCCGCTCAGCGGCCTCCCGGAGCAGCCGTTCTTTTTCAGCCAAAGTCAGCAAGGGCCTCAGGTCGTAGGCCATCACATAAGGTATGCGCAGGTGAAAGGACGAAGGGATAAGATCGGCGCAATAGGCTAAGCAAGTATGGCCCAAATCAATGATGGGAAGCATCATGGCCTCGGTATGGCCGTATACCCACCTCAGTCGGATGCCGGGCAGCCAGGCCGTCTCGCCGTCGGGGCCGGGCGGGTCTACAAAGCGCAACGCCCCGGCGGCTTCCAAGGGCAGGAAGTTTTCCCGTAGGAAGGAGGCCGCTTCGCGGGCATTGGGATTTTCAGCCCATTTCCAGTGCGCTTCATTGCTCCAATATACGGCATTGGGGAAGGCCGGCGCCAGATTTCCATCGGCGTCCCGGCTCACGGCGCCGCCCGCATGGTCGAAGTGGAGGTGAGTGAGCAGCACATCGGTGATGTCTTCCGGGGCCAGGCCCAATTTGCGCAGGTTCCCCTTGAGGGTATCCGGGCCATGCGGCTCGAAATGAGACCTGAACTTATCGTCCTGCTTGTCGCCCAGACCGGTATCTACGAGAATGCGCCGATCGCCGGTTTCGATGAGCAGGCAGCGCATGCTCCAGGTGCAGAGGTTGTTGTCGTCGGGCGGATTGAGCTTAGCCCACAGCCTTTTGGGAACGATGCCGAACATGGCGCCTCCGTCCAATTTAAAGTACCCGGTTTCGAGCGAAGTAACTTTCATGGATCAGAAGCCGATGGGTTGTTTGCCGCCTTTGCTCAATTGCTGCCGAAGCGCCGCCATGCGGATGGCCGTAACGGCGGCTTCAACGCCTTTGTTGCCATGTTTGCCGCCTGCCCGGTCGAGGGCCTGCTCGTGCGTGTCGGGCGTGAGCACGCCAAAGATGCAGGGCCGGCCGGAGGTGAGACTCAGGTTGGTGAGCCCCGTGGCTACGGCCTGATTGATGTATTCGTTGTGCTTGGTTTCGCCCTGGATGACGCATCCTAAACAGATGATGGCGTCGGGGCTATGGTTGCCCATGATCAGGCGGGCGCCGGCCGTGAGCTCGAAAGATCCGGGCACCTGAATGGTGGCTATGTTTTCTTCCTGGGCGCCGTGCCGGAGCAGCGTTTCGAGGCACCCCTGATAGAGGGCGTGGGTGATTTCGGCATTCCAGTCGGAAACGACGATGCCGAACCGAAGTTTTTCAGCTGAGGGTACATTGCTTTCATCGTATACCGACAGGTTTTTTAATGCGCTGGCCATGGCGTGCTTGTTTTGGTTTAAAACAAAAAAGGTAAGACGCTTCGCCTTACCTTTTTGTTCGCTTACCTCAAATAGGAGAGGTGCGGCTTATCCCTTGGGCGATACCCGAATGATGTACTTATCGATGTCGGCCACGTAGGGCGAGTTGGGATACTTGTCTTTGAGCGACTGGTAGGTTTCCAGCGCGTCTTCGGTTTTGCCTTGCTTTTCGTAGAACATACCCAACTTCTTCATGTAGTAAGAAGCAATGAGGGCATTATCCGTAGCAGAGGCAGCCTTTTTATAATAAGACAGGGCGCTGTCCATGTCGTTGGTTTCCGAGTAGGCATCGCCTAAGGCGCCGCTTTTCATGGCGGGCGTGATTTCGCCTTCCGGATCGAAATCCTTCAGGTAGTCGATGGCCGCTTCAAACTGACCGAGGTTGAGGCAGCAGATACCTGCGTAATAAAGGGCAAGGTTACCTGCGTTGGTGCCGCGGTAGTTTGCAGAAATATCGGCAAACCCGCTGAAGCCTGAGCCCGGGTTGGCCAGCGCCAGCGCAAAGGAATCGCGCTCGAACTGCAACTGGGCCTGAGCCATTTGGGTCATGGCCTCCGCTTCGCGGGGGGCCTTATAGAAATTTTTGTAGGCAAACCAACCGCCTACCAATACCACCAGCGCCAGTACGCCGCCCAGTATGTACTTTTGGTTGTCTTCGTAGAAGTTTTGTGCTTGGTCGCGCACTTCCACAATGTCGATCAGCGCATCGCTGTCCTGGTTCTTGTTCAATCTCTTTGCCATTCTTGTCTCGTTACTGTACCGTTACAGATTGATCTCTACCGATTTGATTACACTGCACATCGGCGAGTTTTGTGCACAGGGCTTAAAAAACACAGCCGGCTATGTGCAAAACTTGCCAGCGCAAACCAACAGGTCGGCGAAAAGCGACGCAAAGATATACAAACTTTGTTTTCCGGTAATATTTTTGACTTAAAATCCTTCCCGACGCCTGGCAGTTGCATCTTCGAGGTAGAGATCGCCAAAACTGACGCTGATGGTTACATTGGCGCCGGCCCCGTATTCCCGGTTGGGGCGCACCTGTACGCGCTGTATTTCGGGGGTGTTTTCGAGCACTACGGCCCGCAGGTTGGGAGGGGTGCGCAAACGACCGTGGGTAGTGCGCAGGGTATAAGCCAGATTTGGCAGTCTGTCGCCATAGAAGTGTACCTCCGACTTGTCGGCGTTGACGTTCATATCCTCCAAGCCGGCATTGGGGGCTAATTTCAGGGTGCCGTATTGGGCATTGATGGTATAGCTGCCGGCAATGTCCAGCAGGGTGATGTCGGATCGGCGGGCATTAATGGTAACATTGCCGTCAATCTTCTCCCCGACGACGTCTCCGAAGCGGGTCCGTATATCGATGAGTCCTTTGACGTTGTCTATGTCGATCTGGCTGTATTCTCCAAATATCCTGAGCCGGTTGCTGAGGTTGCTGATGTTGGCTGACCCAAAATAGTTTTTGACGTAGACCGGACAGGTTTCGGGCAGGGTGATGAAATATTTCACGCTCATGACCGATTGAGCCGGGCGGCCTGCGTCGTACCTATAGTTGCGCAGGTAGATTTTATTCTTTAAGCGCTCTGTGACAAATTGGATGGTTTCCAGGTCAGCTTCGGCCGTAGCCAAGCTGGGATGTTTGGCTACGAGCTCCATGCGCACCTTAACTTCGCGGCTCGTGGAGGTCTCTACGAAGATTTCAGCTTTTTCGCCTTCTACATTTACTTCATAGCCATCCTGATAAGCAAAAGTCTTTTCTATAATTTTAGACACTACCTGCACCACAGTCTGAGACTGCAACCGGGGCGACAGCAACAGAAGTAAAAACAGGCTAAGCGTTGTTTTATGGCAGGCTAATGCCAATAACTTATGGATCATACTGCTCTACATTTGATCGATGATCTGACGGTACACCTCTGATCGCTCCCGCTCTATGTCGCCCAGTTGGTTGATGAGCTTGGGATCTTGCCCGTACGACTGCATCATTTCCACCACTTCCTGCTTGGCTGCCGTGAGCTCTGTGAGTTCTTCTTTGAGCAGGTTGAGCTCAGGCCGATTGGCGGCTGCCAGCTCTTTTTCGATGCGCTCGAAAGAAGCTTCCTCCTCATTCCAGTCTATGAGTTGCCCAAACTGGCTCATCTCTTCCTGAGCGTAAGCCATCTGGATGCGGGGGCCGGGCTCCCTCATGAGCCAGATGCCGGCGGCGATTAGCAAGACTAGGGCCGCCGCAGCCTGCATCCACCGGGAGCTAAGGTAGGAGAGGAGGGGCCTGCGCTTTTCTTTTTTATCTGCTTCTAAGTTGCGCGAGATGTTGTTCCATACGGCCGGCGGCGGGGTGTAGGCCGGCAGATGGGCGAGGGGGAGGTTGTCATCCCCGGCGGCGGGTTGTTCTATTTTGGCTTCAATGTTGCGCCAGAGTTGCTTTCCAGGCTCGTATTGAGGCAGGCGATCGAGCGCCTGTTTAAGTGTTGACCGGTTCTTTTCCTGTTCCATAGTTTTGGGTTCAGTGCTAATGGCGCAAGTGAGACAAAGCGTCCCGCAGG
>CAYOTJ010000085.1:0-4595 GCA_964406855.1 uncultured Saprospiraceae bacterium | reverse complement strand
TTAGCGTGAAACAATTGAGACTTGGAAGTGCCTACGGAAATGCCCAGCATCTCAGCAACCTCCTGATGGCTGTAACCTTCAACTTCAATGAGCACAAAGACGGAACGGTAGCCATCGGGCAGCGCCTGAATGGCCTTTTCCAAGTATTCGACATCAATGCGGCTGCCCCAATTGACGGCTTCCGGATGCGGATGATCGTCGAGTGACTCCGTTGGGGGTTGCTTCTTGATTTTGTTCAGGGCGGTGCGCACGACGATGGTTTTGATCCAGGCGCCGAGGGTAGCTTCTTTCCTGAAACCCGACAAGTGCCGAAAGACCCTGAGAAAAGCCTCTTGCAAGACGTCGTCGGCCAGTTCAAAATCGCTGGTTATGCGGTAGGCCACGGTATACATCGCCCTGCTATAGCGATCGTACAGCTCTTTTTGCGCCAATCTGTCGTCTTGCAGGCAGGCGGCAATCAATTCAGCTTCTGTCATGTGAACAGTAGACAGCATCTGTGCTAGTTCCGTTTAAAACTTCCGCCCGGGCGGCATCTCAAATGTGATTCTTCCCTGCAAAGAGGCTACAGGGCTCCGGCAGGTTGTATAAGGGCGAAGAAAAGTGCTGATTTTCTTCGCCCTATGGGGTTATTCGTTGAATAAACGAAAATGCGGCGTGAAAAGTACGGGCTTAAAGCGCCAGAATTTCCGCCATGCGGATGAGATCGGGGTTGGGCGACTTGTGCCGGGAGATGGCCTCGGCAAAAGAGGTATAACTGATGTCGTTGTTCATCAACCCAACCATTACGTTCTTTTTTCCATTGATAAGCCCTTCTACGGCTTTGAAGCCCAGTCGGCTGGCTAAGAGTCGGTCCATGGCGGAGGGCGAGCCTCCGCGTTGGAGGTGACCTATGACGGCTACCTTGGTGTCGTAGTAGTCGAAAGTTTCATTGACCTTTTGGGCAATTTCGGTAGCGCTGCCTACTTTATTGCCTTCTGCCACGATCACTACGCTGAACAACTTTTTGCGTTTGGCGCCCAGCCGTAAAGTTTCCAGCAGGTTTTCAATGCTGTTTTCTACCTCCGGGATCAGCACGCTACCCGCGCCGCCGCCTATGGCTGTGCTGAGTGCGATAAAGCCGGAATTCCTCCCCATAACTTCCACAAAAAAGAGGCGATTGTGCGAGTCGGCAGTATCGCGAATGCGGTCTACGGCATTGACGGCAGTATTGATGGCCGTATCGAACCCAATGGTGAGGTCGGTGCCATAAAGGTCGTTGTCGATGGTGCCTGGAATACCAATGAAGGGGATGTCGTATTCTTCGGAAAAAACCTGGGCGCCGGTAAACGTGCCATTACCGCCTATGGCTATACAAGCGTCGATATCGAAAGCGCGAAGGGCGTCATAAGCGCTTTTCCGGCCTTCGGGGGTCATAAATCGCTTGCTGCGCGCTGTTTTCAGCATGGTGCCTCCCCGGTGGATGATGTTGCCTACATCACGCACTTCCATGCGGTGTAGCTCGCCATCTATCATTCCTTCATAACCTCGTTCTATACCATAAACGTGGAGGTCGTAGTGCGAAGCCGTGCGCACTACGGCGCGTATGGCGGCGTTCATACCCGGCGCGTCGCCGCCCGAAGTAAATACGGCAATCCTTTTGATTTCCGAACTGGTCATTACGTGATGCTTTTGTCTGTCTAATTTGCCTGATTGCGATGAAAAGCAACCAGCTCATCTATGGGTTTGCGCACAAAGCGCCCCACCTGCATTGCCCGTTCTGCCAGTATAACCTTGATGATGTCTTGGAATACATAAGCAATGGAACCAATGAAGTGAACGGGCAAGCTCATGTGGCCCTGGTATTTGCGCACGTGCCGGTCTATAAACTCGGCAAAGCTACGGTAGAGAATGCGTTGTACAAAAGGGTGCATCATATTCTCGGCCAAAAATCGGGTAAAAGAAGCCATATAAACATTGGGCGTCTCTTTGCCGTAAATGTGGTCGAGGATGGTGTCTTTGCCGCCGCCAACAAAGGCTTCAAACTTTTCGGCCAGATCAGCGGGCATCTCCCGATAAAAATAAGACCGGATAACTTTTTTGCCCAAATGGGTGCCGCTACCTTCGTCGCCTACGAGGTACCCAAGGTTAGTGACATTATCGATGACGTCTACGCCATCGTAGAGGCAGGAGTTGGAGCCCGTGCCCATGATGCAGGCGATGCCGGCACTGTGCCCGCAGGCCGCCCGGGCCGCGCCGAGCAGATCATGATAAACCGCAACATGGGCATTGGGGAAAACGCGGCTCAAGGCTGCCCTAATGACGTCTTTCCGTTTGTTATCCCAGCATCCTGAACCGTAATAATACACCGATTCCACTTCTTCTGAGGCGATCTGGCCGTTGATGGCCGTTGATAACTCGCTCTGAATTAATTCAGAAGGATGAAATACGGGGTTGAAGCCCATTGTATGAATGGCTTTCTCTTCCGACTGGTTGATGAACATCCAGTCAGCCTTAGTTGATCCGCTGTCGGCTACTACAATCATGATACTTTACGCTACGTGGTGGTCAAATAAATCCCGGTAAAGGTAGTGTCTTTTATACACTAAGTATAAAAACCCCAATAAAATTTGTCAAAAGTATGGTTTCTTTGCTACCTTGGATCGATAAATGGCGTTAGTCGATGAAAAAATGGTTGCAAATTACCCGAAGGATTGATGCGCTCAATGAGCGGGTAGGGCAGGGGATAAGCTGGTTGACGCTACTGCTGGTTGTGATTGTGGTAATAGACGTTTTTGTGCGCTACTTGCTCAACGACGCGGCAGCCTGGGTTATGGAGCTGGAATGGTATGTGTTTACGCTGTTGTTCATGCTGGGGGCAGGGTATAGCTTTCGCCATGACCGACACGTAAGGGTAGACCTTTTTTACAGTCGCTTTGGGATGAAGGACAAAGCGCTGGTAAATCTCGTTGGAGGAGCATTCCTGCTGCTGCCCTGGTTGGCTGTTCTGATATGGAGTACGGCAAAGTTTGCGCATCAGTCGTGGCAAATAGGAGAGGGGTCGCCCGACCCGGGCGGGCTGCCTGCCCGCTATCTGATCAAAGCCGTTATACCTGTGGGGTTGACGCTTCTATTTTTACAAGGGTTGGCCGATTGTATTCGCAACTGGGCGCGTTTTCGGTATGGATACGACTACGCGCGGGATACAGAAGAAAAATCGGATTCTCCCATCACTGCACCTTAAATCGGATACGATGACCTTAGCTACGCTGGCTGTACTGCTCTTTATCAGCATTTTTTTGCTGATTCTTTATGGTTATCCGGTGGCTTTCACCTTAGGCGGCTTGTCCATTTTATATGCCTTTTGTTTTTTAGATACAGCCGTTTTCGCGCTGTTGCCTGCCCGCATCATGGGGGTAGCTTCAAATTATGTGCTTATCTCTGTGCCTTTGTTCATTTTCATGGGCATTATGCTCGAAAAATCGGGGCTGGCGCGCCGGTTGTTGGAAACCATGGCCATACTCTTTGGGCGGTTGCGCGGGGGGCTGGCCATTTCAGTTATTGTGGTGGGAGCGCTGTTGGCCGCCTCTACGGGCATTGTAGGGGCTACGGTTATTGCGATGGGCATGATCAGCCTGCCGACCATGTTACAGCGTGGTTATCGACCCGAGTTGGCTACGGGGGTCATTGCGGCTTCCGGCACGTTGGGGCAAATCATTCCTCCTTCTGTGGTATTGGTGTTGCTGGGCAGCGTGCTCAACGTGAGTGTCGGAACGCTGTTTTCGGCGGCTTTATGGCCGGGGTTGGCCTTGGTGGGCTTGTATATGTTGTATGTGCTCGCAACGGCCCAATGGCGGCCCGACTGGGCGCCGGCCATGCCTGCTGAGGAGATTGCTGCATTCCGGGGGCCGGATTTTGGGATGCGGCTGCTAAAAGCCTTGTTTTTGCCTATGCTGCTCATCCTGGCGGTGCTGGGCGCTATTTTTGGCGGTTTGGCGTCGCCTACTGAGGCGGCGGCCTTAGGCGCCTTCGGCGCTATGGCGCTGACGGCGATAGAGCGCCGGCTCAACCTCGAAACGCTAACAGCCGTCATGCGGGAGACCACGCATCTCACGGTGATGGTATTCATTATTTTGCTTGGGGCAACCACCTTCTCTTTTGTGTTTAGAGAGCTGGAGGGCGATCAAATGCTGATCGACGCCATACAGCAGGCCAATTTATCGCCTGTTTACTTTTTGCTTATGGTGATGGCGGTGGTTTTTGTGGCCGGTTTTTTTATCGACTTTATTGAGATCATCTTTATCATTGTACCCATTGTAGCGCCCATTTTCCAGGAGTTGGGGATGAATTTGGTGTGGATAGGAATATTACTGGCGGTCAATTTGCAAACTTCATTCCTGACGCCGCCCTTTGGGTTTAGTCTTTTTTACCTCAAGGGGGTAGCTCCGCCAGAGGTAACCACTGCCCACCTGTACCGGGGGATTGTGCCGTTCATTCTAATACAACTGTTGTTATTGACGTTGTTGATGTTGTTTCCCGAGTGGATTGTCTAATTTTGCAGGTAAAATTCAGATAAAACGCAATCATGTCCATTTATTTCAGGCTTATACTGCTGGCCG
>CAYOTJ010000084.1:8969-10647 GCA_964406855.1 uncultured Saprospiraceae bacterium | reverse complement strand
CAATTGAACTTCATACCTCCTGCCATCACCGCCCCCAACGTCACCCAACCCACCTGCGCCACCCCCACGGGCACCATCGTGGTGAACGCCACGGGCAGCGGCGCGCTGGAGTACAGCATCAACAACGGCAGCACCTGGCAAACGACCAATACCTATACCGGACAGGCGCCCGGCAGCTACCACCTCAAAGTACGCCTGGCAGCCAACCCCACTTATGAGGCCGCCTACAGCAGTAACCCCGTGGTACTGAATCCACCATTCACCGCCTCCACCACCAGCGACACCTGGACGGGCTGCGTCTCTACCGACTGGGCTACACCCGCCAACTGGGCGGATGGCAGCGTGCCTACGGCTGCTGATGAAGTGACCATCCCGGCCACAAGCAATCATCCCGTCATCAATGGGACAATGGCAGCCAAAACCGTAGGTGTGATGGACAATGCTGTGCTCACCATTAATGCCTCTGCTGAATTGGTTATCAATGGTTCCAAAAGCTGGAATGGCCTTACCAGCGGCCTCTACAATATCGGGACGGTACACAATAGCGGCATACTGAGGCTCGGCAACCTCTCCAGTGTAGGGCACGTGGGCATTATTGCCGAACGCAATTTCAATAACAACGTTGGAGGAGAAATTCACATTGACAGGTCGTCTATTGTAGGCATGAGTACCGGTTTTACCTACACCTTTACAAATTCAGGGAAAATTTTCATCGGTGTGAATACAAGTGTAGGAGAATACGGCATCATCAACTATGCTACTTTCAACAACAATCCTTGTGCAGAGGTATACTCGTCTGCTAAATTAAGCAATCACTCCACTTTTAACAACAATGGCCTTTTCCGGGTAAATACGCTCAATGCGCACGCCAATGATGATCCCAACTTATTGACCAACAACGGCATCATCGCCTACCCGCAGGGCAACCCCATCCCCAACGTGACCAATAATGAAATCATCATTGCGCCCACCACAGCCAATGCCTGCGATGTCATTAGCCCTGCTTTCAGTCTGGGCAATCCTGTTGACTTCACCATTCAGGGCATCTTCAGCGACGAGGCCGCTACGATGTCGGCAGGTACGTACACAACGGCCAGCAACACCTTCACACCCACCACCCTTCTGGCGGAAGGTACTCGCACTTATTATGTAAAAGTGATGGATGGCAGTGGCGGCTGTACCCGTATCATCCCCTGGCAATTGACGACGCAGAATTGTTGCCCTGTTTTAACCGCCGCCGCTCCCCCCGCCGTAGTGAGCAGCCAAAGCACCTGCGCCGCTTGCGTACTTAGCGGCGGCCTTATAGCCGCGCCCGCTTCCGCCTGCCCTGCCGGCTCTACCCTGCAATACGCTACCGATAACGGCGGCAATTGGAGTACCACGCTGCCTGTGTACAACCAAACCACCGCCATCACGGTACTTACCCGATGCAATTGTAATAACGATACCAATATCTCCAGCCCTACCAGCAGTGTAACGACTACGCCCGGCGTCTGCGCCACCCCGGCAGCTCCCACAGGCGCATTGGCCATCGTCAACAGTACCTGCACCAATTGTACGGTTAGCGGCGGCAGCATCGCCATCGGAACCGTAAGCGGAACGGGCGGCGCCATTGAATACTCCACAGATGGCGGTCAAAGCTGGAGCAGCACTCTGCCCGCTTATAACCAGACCGGCC
>CAYOTJ010000084.1:8083-8869 GCA_964406855.1 uncultured Saprospiraceae bacterium | reverse complement strand
CGGCGCAGACCATTTTGGCCAGCGTACTGGCCGCCAACGGTTGCCGCAGCAATTCAACCCAGGTCGGCGCGACCAACCCCGGCGTCTGCGCCACCCCGGCAGCTCCTTCGGGCGCATTGACCATCGTCAACAGCAGTTGCAACAATTGTACGGTCAGCGGCGGCAACATCGCCATCGGAACCGTAAGCGGCACAGGCGGCGCCATCGAATACTCCACAGACGGCGGTCAAAGCTGGAGCAGCACCCTGCCCACTTACAACCAGACCGGCCCGGCGCAGACCATTTTGGCCAGCGTACTGGCCGCCAACGGTTGCCGCAGCAATTCCACGCAAGTGGGACAAACTACGCCCGGCGCCTGCACTACGCCAGCTACTCCTGTTATTGAAAACAACAATGGCCTGGCTTTGGACTGCAACAACCCAAGCACCATGCTGAGTGTGTCCGAACCTGGCAATTACACCTGGACACTGAATAGCAATCCTGCCGGAAACGGCTCTTCCATCACGGCCAGCACGGCAGGCGCCTACATGGTTACGAATACGGCCGCCAATGGCTGTACCGCCTCTTCTTCCGTCATGGTGACTTTTACACCCGATAACACCGCGCCTAGCATCACCTGCCCAGCCACACAAACGCTGGCCCTGGGTGCGAACTGCTCGGCTGCATTACCCGACTACACCAGTCTGGCCACAACGGGCGACAACTGCGGCGTACAAAGCGTAACCCAGTCTCCAGCAGCAGGAACCCCGGTTTCTGGCTCAGGTAACATGACGGTGACCCTGACAG